>JADFIX010000549.1 GCA_022566435.1 Planctomycetota bacterium | reverse complement strand
CGAGCTGCCTCCGCACGCCATCGGGACCCACGAGTAACGCCGCCAAAATGTAGTGAGGACTTTTGATCAAGAACCGCGTCTGCGCTATCGCCAAGCCAGATTCACTTCCCAAACTGCGCAACCCGGGTTAGGATAGAAGCGAGATTTGGAACAGGATCACGAAGGCTAGAGATTTCCATGAACGATTCTAATAGGGTACGGGTCCGATTCGCTCCGTCGCCGACGGGGTATTTGCACATCGGTGGCGCGCGCACCGTCCTTTTCAACTGGCTCCTCGCGCGCAAGCACGGCGGAACGTTTATCTTGCGTATCGAAGATACCGATCGAACGCGACACGTCGAGGACTCCGTCCGGAAGATTCTCGACGATCTTCGTTGGCTCGGAATGAATTGGGACGAAGGGCCCGAAGCCGGCGGCGAATCCGGGCCGTACTACCAGAGTCATCGTCTCGACATCTATAAGACGCACCTCGAACGGATTCTCGAATCCGGTGCGGCCTACTATTCGATGGAAACGCGCGAACAACTCGAAGCGATGCGGAAAGCGGCCAAGCGAGAAAAGCGGAATGTGACGTACGTCCGTCCCAGCCCGCTACCCACCGTGGAAGAGGGGCGCAAGGCCCGCGATGTGGGCCATCCCGTCGTGGTTCGCCTGAAAATGCCGAACGAAGACATTACCGTCCGCGACGATATCCTGGGCGAAGTGACGCTCGCCGCCGACCAACTCGAGGACTTCGTCATCCAAAAGAGCGACGGCTTTCCGACCTATCACTTCGCGTGCGTCGTCGACGACGCCCTGATGAAGGTCACCCACGTGCTGCGCGGCCAAGAGCACCTGATGAACACGCCGAAGCACATCGCCATCCAACGGGCGTTGGGTTTTTCCACGCCGCGATACGCCCACCTGCCGGTCATCTTCAACATGGACGGCTCCAAGATGAGCAAACGTGATAAGGAAAAGGCGATCAAGAAGGGCTTGCAGCCGCCGGAAATCGACGTCCACGATTTTCGTGCCGCGGGGTACCTTCCTGAGGCCGTGCTCAACTTTCTCTCTTTGTTGGGCTGGTCGCCTGGCGATGATCTTGAACAATTCGATCTCGACAGGTTGACGTCCATGTTCACCATCGAGCGGGTCGGCAAGACCAACGCCCGCTTCGACAGGGAAAAGCTTCTGGCGTTCAACACCGATTGGTCGGCCCGTCTGCCGGACGCGCGACTGCTCGAGGCGTTCAAAGATTATCTGTCGATCAATCCGGAGCTTCCGCAATCGCTTCGTCAGGCCGATGACGCATTATTGTCCCAGGTTCTCGACGCCTGCCGCGGGTTCCGCACGTTCGCCGACATCCTAACGAAGGCCGGTTTTCTGTTTGTGGACAACGAGGCCATTCAATACGATCCCAAGGCTGTTAAGAAAGTCCTCGCCAAGAATGACAACGCCGGCTACGACATGCTTCGAGCTCTTCAGCCGAAGTTGGAGTCCATCGCGGACTGGTCCGCCGTGTCGCTCGAAGAACTGGTCCACACAATATGCGAAGAAAAAGAGTGCAAGATGGGTCAGGTCGCCCAGCCGATCCGCGTAGCCGTTTCCGGGTCGACGATCAGCCCGTCCATCGGTGTCACGCTCACACTACTCGGCAGGGATTGCACACTCGCGCGCATCAAGCGATGCCTCAGCGAATCAATGTGATTCTTGGCGTCGCAGGCTGAAGGCCTGGGTGGGATTGCATACAGAAACCTGGGTGCAGCACTTGACGCCGGAAACAGGGTACAGGATTTGATGCTGAAAACCGGGTTCAGGATTTGATGCTGAAAACCCGGCACGCTATCGCAAGCTGAAAGCCTGCCAGAAAGTAGCCGTGGGCACAGCGCAGCGCCGCCCACGGTTACCGGCATCCTATCGATTCAGTCGACCCTGAAGGGGTCGCACAATTGTGCACCGGCAAGTCATCCGAACGAACTGTACGACCCCTCCAGGGTCGGTGTTGTTTGGACCGGAGAGATAGGTTACACCCGTTCGGACACATGGGTAACACCTGGTCGCCAGGACCGTGCTCCACCGGCGGCAGCGTCTCGGGGAACGCACACGAGCTGACCGAGTAGCGGCTCACCGGCGTATCCAGATCCAACGCCTCATGAGGGCGATGTAAGTTGTATGTATTACGCCACTCATCAAACGTGGCTTGACACGATGAAAAACTGGACGGCCGACGGCGATTCAGCACCTCCGGCTGCAAAGTACGATGGAAACGCTCGTCCTTCGCCACGCAACAACGCCCAGATCCGACGGTACCCGAAACGCGGATGTTCACACACCAGAGCCAACATCCGTTTATTGCCCCCGCGTCCAAGTCGAACGCATCGACACGCGGCGTGCCATCATCATTCCGTAGGTAGGGTTTTAGCGATTTCGCAATAGAAGTCGCGTATTCGCTGCTCGAACGCATCTCGCGCAGAAAAGTACTCAGGTTCGTTGATGTCACACCATCCGACTTCGTTTAGATGATCGGCATCTATCTTCTTCGCGAAGAAATCGCTTCGCCAGCTCGCGGATTCAACAGAAACGAGTCCGTCGTTATCACCTTCTTCATCCGAGATAATGCTATGCGGAAACTGCAAGGGCCAGAAAGTCCGTTTTCGCTCTTGGGCACCTGCAAAACACTGATACTTGACCGGATTGCGGGACTCGAATTTTTCTACCTTTGCATTGAATGCACCGCATCGCTCCGTTGTCATGTCGAGGAAGCCCGTGATGTCGATGCCGAGAGCCTTCAAGAATGGAATGATACGGCCGGCGCGTCTTACACCCCAGTCGGCGAAACTAGTGCCTCGGTGCGGCGTCCCGATGGTCGTGACCGACGCGATCAAGTCCTCCATCTTGTGCTCGTAAATCATGTGACGAGCATCAAGTCCCCCCATGCTGTGGCCGATGATGTGGACTTTTCGGCAGTCCGTGAAATCGTTCGTCAGCCTGAGCAACTCAGCTTTGAGCTGATCGGCTCGAAGATCCACACCTGCGGACCAGCTGACTTTGGCGTGCCAAACCTTGAATCCGGCGGTCACCAGTGTACTTCGAATCCGCTTGAAATAGTGCCGGCTGTCATCGTCCTTGTTATCGGAGCCGAAGGTTTCGTTCAGAAGCTGGTCGAAACGGCAAATTCCATGGGCGAGCACGATGGGAAAACCGCTGTGTCTTGGCATGGTCTCGTCCCCCCCAGCGAGCTGAATCAGAAAGAATATACCTGGCTGTCCTTCTTGTATCCCTTTCGATCGTACACTTGTACATGGATGCCATTGGAGTTCCCGGTCACACGGGTAAAGTTGTCGGCCGATATCACGTCGCTGGTCTTTACGACCTCATAACGGCTCTCTCCGCTCCTTGCCAGCGCGCCGGTGAGGTCGAAGTCAGAGTCCTGACCCTGCGGATAGGGCCAAAAAAACGACGAAGATATGATTGAGTGCACTTTGAAATCCGGATGCGTCGAGCAAGCCAATTCCGACGTCATCGAGCAGTGTACATCGCCGGATAGGAAGACTACGCGTTTTATCGCGTGGTCGCGGATAAAGTCGAGCAACTTCAATCGCTGTGCTTCGAAACCCGACCACTTATCCTTACTGCGCGACCGACCGTCGGGAAACAAGGGGACGGAAGAGACCACGAACTTGATGTTGTTTGTGGGCGCCAATAGCCATGCCAGCAAAGCCTTCATTTGTCGGTCCCCAAGAATTCTCGGAACCCGATTCTCGATGAACCGCTCCGTTCGCGTGTCGAGCACAAAAAAATCGGCGGCACCGTGGCGAAAGGAGTACCAAATCTTCTCGACAGGCCCTAATGCTGGTTCGTACGCCGGTCCGTGGATCATCTGATAACTTTGATAGGCATGCATCGCCGCCGCATACTTACCGGTTTTCTCGGATACCCGGTCCTGCGTCCAATTGTCCTCGATCTCGTGATCATCGAGCATCATGTAAGTTGGCAAACGACTCATTAACTCTTGTATGTGCGGCTGGCGAAAGGAAAGGCGATATCGTTCCAAGTAGTCTTCCAACGATTCATCAGGATTTACGAACCTCAGATCATC
>JADFIX010000548.1 GCA_022566435.1 Planctomycetota bacterium | reverse complement strand
GTTCGAGCATCTCCTCCCAAAAGACAAGCATTCGCGCGGCTCGTGGAAACTTGCCGGGCAACGGCTCCACAACGATCACCGGAATCTGCTCGCCGGGCGGCCCAACACCCACAAGCGCGGAACGGGCGACGTTTGGATGCTCATTAAACACCGCTTCGCACGGCACGGTAAACATCGTCCCGTCGGGGGTGACGACGCGATGCGCCTTTCTACCGCAAAACCAAATTCGACCGTCGCGATCGCGATACCCGATATCTCCGATACGATGCCATACACGCGACCCGTCGTGAATCTTAGATAGCGCGTCGGCGTGGTCCAGCCCGAAGTAGTGCTTGGTCACAACGGGACCCGAAACGACGATTTCTCCTTTGGCGCCGTCGGGCACAAGCAATTCGTCGCGCCACACATCAATTGGCTCATCGGTAATCTCGATCAACCGGAGTTCGATGCCCGGCATCACGCGACCGACGCACGTTCCCGCCCCTTCGCGCGTAAACTCGCTGCACTTGTTGATTACTTCCCGACCGCTAATCGAAGTCACCGGCAGCGATTCCGTCGCCCCGTAAGGCGAATGTACGTCCGCATCGCCGTCTAGTACGTCGTGCAATTGCTGGATGACCGGGTACGGCACCGGGGCACCAGCGATCAGAATCCGCCGAAGACTCGGCAATTTGATCCCCCGCTTAACGCAGTAGGCCGCCACACGCTTCCAAAGTGCGGGCGAGCCGAACGTGTTGGTGACGCCGTGCGCCCGTATCGCATCGACGATGTGGCTGGGATTTACCGAGGCCGGTCGGCTGGGGTCCATATCCGGCACGACCACCGTCATGCCCATGGCGATACTGAATAAACCGAACAGCGGAAACGTGGGGAGGTCGATCTCGCCCGGGTTCATGCCGTAGAACGACTGAATCTCTTCGACTTGAGCGCCGAACATACCGTGTTCGTAGATCACGCCCTTCGCCGGGCCGGTGCTTCCCGAAGTGAACAGGATGGCCGCCGTATCGTCGCGGGCGGTCGAAGCGATTTCAAACGAGTCACTCGCCCCTCTTGCGAGCCTGTGCAAGCTCGCGCCGCCCCAAAACCACCGACGCCCGACGGTCACCGCGCTTTCGACCGTTTTGAAGGACCTCGGCCGAACCACACGCATGGCGTGGGCCATTGGAATTCCGACAAACGCTTGCAGCTCAACCGATCGGACGCAATCCAGTAGTCGACCGACGCCCATGCCCGGATCGATCATCACCGGCACCGCTCGCATCTTGAACAGTGCGAACACCAAGGCGAAAAAGTCGAAACCCGGTCGGACCATCAGTAGAACACGCATCTCGCGTTGAATTCCCGCGGCCGCCAGGGAATTCGCATACCGGTTGCAAAGTCGATCCAATTCGCCAAAAGTCATAGACGGCCAGGAGTCTCTTCTTCCGCGTTTTTTGGCATTGCGGGCAATGACTGCGATTTCATCGGGACGCTCCGCCGCCCGTCTCGGCAGGTAAGCCGCGATGTTACTCACGATGACTTTATCGTTTGCTAACACGTTGTCATCCATCGAGAGTGGGGCTGTCGGCAAGGGAGGATACCTCATCCTTGGTCGTTGCACTCAGGCGGTCGATGCCGCAAGCCGATATCGTACCTCTAGCGAGGCCGAACGCCAGCACCCGGTGAACGGCCGGATCAGTACGGCGAGCGTGAGCGACCCGCTTATTCGTGCTCCCTTCTTAGTCGCACGAATCAGTCGCGGAACTGTTGCTCGGGAATATGGTTGAAACATACGGCATGGCCACTATCTTTAGCTGTGATGCACAAGCGAAACGAAAAACCGGGCCCTGCTTCACGCTACACACTTGGCGGCTCGCGGGTGTTCGCCGCCGCCGTCGCCGCGATTCTCGTGGCGGCACCGGCGCACGCGGGGATTGCAAGAGCGATCGACGCCGCGCTGGCGAGCGTTCCCCACGCCCGGACCCACGTCAGCGCTTGCGTGATCGACGTGCAAAACGGCGCCAACGTCTATGACCGAAACGCGGACACGGCGCTGATTCCGGCGAGCAGCATGAAGGTGTTCGCGATGGCCGCAGCCCTTATCGAACTCGGCGAAAACTTCGAGTTTGAAACCGTTCTCGCCAGGGACGGAAACAATCTCTACCTGATCGGTGATGGGGATCCCTCGCTAGGCGACGAGAAGCTGTGCAAGCGTCGTGGTGATTCTGTCACCGGCGCCTTTGAACGCTGGGCCGACCGGCTTGTTTCCAGCGGCGTGACGCGCGTTTCCGGCGATCTGGTTTTCGACGGGTCGATTTTCGATCACGAGCGTTTCAACACGACGTGGGAGGAAAAAGACCTCGACAACTGGTACGCCGCACCGGTCGGCGGACTGAATTTCAACGACAACTGCGTGGATGTGACGCTTCATCCGTCTGCCACGAGCGGCGAATTGGTAAGCGTCACCGTCAGTCCTCGCTGCTCGATTATCGAGATTGCAAACAAGTGTAAGAGCGGTGGGAAGGGACCACCCGTCTTGCGACACGCCTTTGATTCCTTTCAGTACAAGATTTCAGGGCGTTGCCCCAAGCGCTGGCCGTTCGGTCCCGTCTCTTTTCCGGATCCCGAAATGCTGACGGCGGACGTCCTGCGCACCGTGCTGCGCGACAAAGGTATCGTCATCGAAGGCCGAATCCGCCGCGACCGGGTGCGGCAGGCTGACGGTTCTCTACCGCCGGGTCTCGCGATCGTCGCAACTTACACCACGTCAATCGCGGACATCCTCAACCGCGCCGGCAAGAACAGCCAGAACCTTTTCGCCGAGGCACTCATGAAGCGAACCGGTTACGAGTGGCTGAAGCGCAAGGGCGTGCAAGACCCCCGGGGCGGTTGGGTGCCCGGTCGACAGGCCGTCGTCGAGATGCTTGATGATGCCGGTATCGATATCGGTGGATTCGCCGTGGCTGACGGATCGGGGCTGAGCCGGGAGAACCGCTGCACCGCCCGACAGCTTGCCGGCGTGCTGTATTGGATGTCGAAACGTCCGGAGGGGGCATTGCTGTGCAACAGCCTGTCGGTGGCCGGCGTGGACGGATCTCTCGAGAAACGTCTACAGCATTCGCCCGGCGTCGTATTCGGCAAGACGGGAACCATGCGCGGTGTGCGCACGCTATGTGGTTACATCATGCCGCATACCAACGACGAAACGGCGGACGCGTCGCCGCACACCGCTGACGGCTCCTCGTCATCGAACAAGCCGCGTTTCGCCTTCTGCATCATGTTCAACGGCTACCCCGGTGCGAGCACCCCCTACCGCGAGATTCAGGATCGCATCTGCCATGCCCTGATCAATGCCGCGTCGATCGAGGTTGGTACGAAGTAAGATGATTAACTTGTGAGCGTGGTCAGGAAGTGTTCTTTCCGAGCCGCGCCCGTCAGGAAGCGGGGGTTATTCACCGGAAACCGCTCCCTCACGGTCGCGGCTCGGTAGGAGTGGACGCCTTTTCATACACGCTTTAAGAGCCCGGAGAAACAATGAAACCGGAGGCTTCCGGCAGCGGGTGCGAGGCAGGGTCGTTTGACGCCCCATTACGCAGTAGACGCGATTCTTGGCAGCCAAGATCGTTCTCGCTTGAATCGTACGGGTCATCTGCGTACAATGACAGTGGGTTGAAACTGGGGTACCACTTCTGAAAAAAATGGGGGCAATTCTCATGAGACTGGACTTTGGGATGAAGGTGATCACCAATGGCCGTCGGTTTCGTATCCGTATGTCACTGGCGTTTGGGCTGATTTGGACGAGCGCGGTGCTGGGAGCCGGTCCGCTGTTCCACGGCGCGCAATATGCTACTGGGGACATCCCCGAATCCGTGGCAATCGGCGACCTGAACGGCGACAAAGTGCCCGACCTGGCCGTGGCGAATCGGTTCAGCTGCGACGTCTCGGTACTGCTGGGAGTCGGTGATGGGACGTTTGCCGTAGCGGTGAATTACGGCGCAGGTGACTGGCCACGTTCCGTAGCGATCGGCGACCTCGACGGCGACCAGGTCCCCGACCTGGCGGTGGCGAATCGTGGAGGCAGCTTCCCAACCTTTCTAGATGG
>JADFIX010000547.1 GCA_022566435.1 Planctomycetota bacterium | reverse complement strand
CGGGGATTCTGCTGACGTTCCGCCCCCATCTGGTGATCGGGGTGGGGGGGTACGCCTCCGGCCCGGTGCTGGCCATGGCGGTGCTGCTGCGCCGGGTCACGGTGTTGCAGGAACAAAACGCCTATCCGGGGCTCACCAATCGCCTGCTGGGGCGTTACGTGCGTTTGGCTTTCGTCCCGGTGGAGGGCCTGGAGCGGTTCTTTCCCCGCCCGGAAGTGGTGGGCAACCCGGTGCGGGCCGACATCCTCCGCCTCAGGGAGGAGCCGCCGACCGCGCGGCCCGAGCCGATGGTGCTGGTGTTCGGGGGGAGCCAGGGCGCCCGGCGCATCAACGAGGCGATGGTGGGGGCGCTCCCGCTGCTGGGAAAGGTGAGCGGCCCGGTGAGCATTCTCCACCAGACCGGTTCGGCGGACCTGGAGGAACCGATAACAAAAAGTTTTCTCTTGGGCCATGACGTATCGCTATTCCTTCTCGAGAAGCGCCGCGACGGCAGGCGGAATCGCAAACCGATCGGCGGGCATTTCGACGTTATGCTCGATCGATTCGGTCACGATGGTGATGTCCATTTGTCCCGGCACGCTTTGTACGACTCTGTGTGGGTAAAGGATGCCATCCACCCGCTTATAGTCGTCCATGTAAAGAACGATTGTAAACTTGCCTATGGGGCCGGTACCGGTTCGCTCCTCCGCCAGGAGCAACATCGTGTCGACAGCGACGAAGCGGGTTTGAGGTGTGCCTCGTTTCGGTGTCAGGACCACCCTGTAGCATTTTCTCCCCTGGATCTGCGCGGTCTCCGTACAAACGGCTTGGGCATAGATATCGCGCCACTGGACCGGCATGTGGAAAAACGACGCGAGAAATCTGTGGTCGCGTTCTTCGCCCTTAAAGAGGCTCGGTCCCATGTAGCCGTCGCGCCACGCCACCTCTCCGTTCGTTCCCGTACGAACCAGCCCGCGCGGTAGTGTGCTCTCGACGTACATCCGGTTCGGCGCCGCCTCGTAAGAAACGACCTTCGTGACACCGTTCGGTGATTCGACCACTGTCCTTCGGACTCGATTTTTGATTCGCTTGTAAGCCTCCTCGCCGCCGGAGCGGCGGACGTATTCGTCCATGATCGACGCCCCGGAAGGGAGCTCTTGGTCTGCGTGGACAGGTCGTCCTACCGAAATCATGCATGCGGCCGGCAAGACCAAGGACCGCAGGACGAATGCCGCTGATTCACTCTTGTTTCGCATAGGCTTCCACAGGGTTCGGAGTTTGGTCATTGATGAAATTCCAAAACGGCAAGCATACCTTACCTGCCCGGGACCTGGCCAGCCCGCCCGAACACTGATTCACGCGCGCCCGCAACGGGTCTTTAGGCACTGCCAAGGGCATTTCTGCTGCGATTCCGCGTATCAACGCACGCCGCGAACACAACCAGTGAGCGACGGATGCCGATAATATGGTCAAGTGCGCGTTGCGCAGGTCCAGACGATGGGGGTTAGCGTGAGACGCATCCTTCGGGTCATCGCGGACGAGGGGATCGAAGTGCTATATTCGACTTTCAGCCCGGCGTCGAACCATTTGCTGGCGATGAGGGTTCGCGCCGCCACCGGCTTGCCCTGGGTGGCGGACTTTCGAGATCTTTGGACGGACGACTACCGCTACCGCGAGGCTCACGCGCCCTTGCGATCGGCCCACCACAGATTGGAGCAGGAGTTTTTGGAGGCGGCCGACATGGTGATCGGTGTGTCGGGTCGCCAGATGAACATCCTTGCATCCCACGTGCCCGGGCATCTTGATAAATTCGTTACCATCACCAATGGTTTCGATCCAGAGGACTTCGACGGTTGTTCGGATCATGAAAGCGTCGCGAGAAACGGCGACGGATTCGTTCTGGCCCACGTCGGTCGATTCGACCGCTGGCGTACGCCCGATGTCTTTTTCGACGGGCTATCACGTTTCGTTCGAGATACGGAGGCGGCGGGGCACTCATTCGAACTGCGCATTGTGGGACACATCGACCGGCTGACCGCGTTGCGGATCGACGCGACCGGCGTGACCTGGTCGGGGACCAGTGAAGTTTCGCACCGCGAGGCGATTGGCGAAATGTGCCGTGCCGATGCCCTGATCCTGAACGTGCCGGACGGACCGAACGCCGATTCCGTGATACCCGCGAAAGTCTTCGAGTATCTGGCGGCGCGACGGCCCATCGTCGTAGTCGGGCCCATAGACCGTGAGGCGGAGCGAATCGTTCTGTCGCAACGGGCGGGAATGGCGACGAACTTCGACGAGCGTGACATCGGACGGGCGATCGGTCGTCTCTTCGGTGCGTGGCGCGGCGGTCGCCTGGCGGAACTCTACGATCCCTGTGACATCGACCCGTTCAGCCGGGTGGCGCTGACCAAGCAGCTCGCCGAATCGTTGGACCATTTGGCGACGCGGGCGACCGAAAAGCGCGATCCGCAGACGGCGCTTCTGGAAACGACCAAATCGTGAGTGATCCCGCCGTATCCATCGTGCTGCCTACGTACAATCGGGCACACCTGCTTCCGCGTGCGATCGATTCCATCATCGCTCAGACGATGGAAGATTGGGAAATCGTGCTGGTCGACGACGGCTCGACTGACAAAACGCCCGAGCTAGCACGAGACTACGAGCGCCGGCTCCAAGAGCGATTCGTCTACGTTTTCGAGTCGAATGCCGGCGCTGGGGCGGCTCGTAATTGTGGTATCGCGCGAGCCGCGGGCGGTTCGTGACGTTTCTCGATTCCGACGACGAGTATTTGCCGACCAAACTCGCACGGCAGGTGGAACTGTTCCAGCGGGCGCCCGAATTGGGGCTCGTGTATTGCGACAGTGCGTATGTCGATCTCGAGGGGACGCGCCACGAAAGCGTATTCGACGAGAAGACACGGTTGGCGCGAACCGTGCCATATGAGGGAATGGCGTCGTGTCTCTGCGAATGCCGCGGTAGTCTGTTCGACTGGCTCATCCGCGAGTACTTTGTGTCGACCATTTCCGGCATGGTGCGTCGCGATGTGCTCGGCTCGGATATTCGCTTCCCGATTGATCGTCGTACGCCGCGGAGTGGCTCTTCTATCTACGAATTGCCCGGACGACGCCTGCCGGATTCGTCGACGAGCCGCTCTGCTTGCACCAAGTCACGGTAGGCAGCCTCGCGCGAACCGATCGCCAGGCGAATCTGAGTGAACTGCGACGATTGCTCTTGCTGATCAAAGCGGCGTTCGCCGAATTGAGCCGGACACAACGGCGCGCCGTTCATCGAAATCTCGCGACCTGCACCCGCCAACTAGGCTTCGACAATTACAAGAGCCGTCATTACGCGTCGGCCGCCAGGCACTTCATCGAGTCGTTTCGTTTCCATCCGCAATGGCGAACCACGGTGGATGCCATTCAGGCCTTTTGCCGCAGTCGATTCAGTCGGGAAGAAGTGCCCGTGCCGGAATCGTGCTAAGCTGTGACTATGTCCTAGGACTGTCCTTATTATTGACGAAAGTCCTTCATGACCTCAAACAATTCTTCCTGACACCTTTTTTTTCTCAACGAGCCCCCGACCGTACACGCGTCGCAAGGCGCATAAACCGAACTCACGCCCCGCCGGACGGCCGGTATTATCGGAATCACTTTCAGCGCAGGGGCTTTGCCCAAGCCCTTCGGTCGGTATATGATTCTGTAAGAGAGTGTCTAAGAAGGATGTTTCCCGCACCGAGCCGCGACCGTCAGGGAGCGTATTCTTTGGCTAAGTCAGACCGCTTCCTTACGGGCGCGTCTCGGTAAAGGACTTCCTGAACACTCTCTAACGGGCCGGAAGCGATTTATCTCGAAGCCGCTTTCCGGTCGTGTGGCGCCCTTGGGGGGATCACGTGGGACAACTCGAGCGACTTGGATTCTGTCTTCTTTGCGCAGCCCTTTCCGGCTTCGCGACGCTTTCAGCGTCCGCCGAGACTTGCAATCCGGCCTGGGCTGAGGAGGGCGAATTGCCCGGTCTGACCCGTTCGGCCAATGACGCCAAAGACATTGGCCGCGCCTGGGCGGTCTTCGATGACGGCGCAGGCCCGGATCTGTACAGCGGCGGTTTGTT
>JADFIX010000546.1 GCA_022566435.1 Planctomycetota bacterium | reverse complement strand
ACCCCGGCCATTTCCGAAGGTGTCCTCTACTTCCGAACGACCGAGAGCCTGGTGGCCATCCAACAAGAAGAATGAATCCAATGGTCACTTACACTGATATCGAACAGGCCCACCAATTAATCCGTGGCCATATCCACCGCACCGTTGTTTTAACTAGCCAGTATTTTGACAACTGCACAGGGGCTCAACTGTTTTTCAAATGCGAAAACTTTCAAAAAGTCGGGGCATTCAAGTTTCGTGGTGCATGCAACGCGATTTTGAAGTTGCCTCGCGCCAAAGCCGCTCGTGGCGTGGTCACCCATAGCTCCGGCAATCATGCGCAAGCATTGGCCTTGGCCGCTGCGATTCGCGGAATCGAGGCCCACGTGGTGATGCCGGAAAACGCCCCTGCCGTCAAACGACGTGCGGTCGAAGACTACGGGGCGACGGTCTATCCCTGCAAGCCGACGCTGGCCGCGAGAGAAGAGGGCACCGCCCGAGTGATGGAAACGACCGGTGCGGCGCTTATCCCCCCATACAACCATCCCGACATTATTGCCGGACAAGGGACCGTGGCGCTGGAACTCCTGGCGCAGGTCGAGAAACTCGATGCAGTCGTTGCGCCCGTCGGCGGCGGGGGCTTGATCAGTGGGATCAGCATCGCAAGCAAAGGGCTGAATCCCAACATTCGTGTTTTCGCAGCCGAACCGACCGGTGCGGACGACACGGCACGATCGCTGGCCGCGCAACGCCTTATTCCGCAAACCAACCCCAAAACCATCGCTGATGGCCTGCTGACAGGGCTCGGTGAATACACCTGGCCGATCATTCGAGATCACGTGGAGCGCGTGCTGACGGTGACCGACGAGGAGATCCGGGCGGCGATGCGTCTCGTGTGGGAAAGAATGAAAATTCTCATCGAGCCGAGCGCCGCCGTCGCCGTCGCCACGGTTCTCGGTGACGCATTCAAGTCGATGCCGGAAATCGAGAGGGTCGGAATCGTACTGAGTGGCGGAAACGTCGACCTTGACACCATGCGTTTTGAGTGCGCCTCCGCCGGGGAATCCCAGTAGCGAATTGTCCGTGGTGATTGGTACTCCGGTTGCGGTTTCCGCGGTTGTTTACTACGGTCTTGCATGCCGATTCGCCGGCTCGAGAGTGCAAGAGAGGACGTCAGAGTTCGCACGGCGTGAGGAGGAGGGGATCATGGGTTCGATTCGAAGGTTGCGACTCGTATTCATGACGGTCTTGGCGACTGCCGCTCTTTCCGCAGGCGGGATGGCCCAACGTACGGATCGTGTGCCTGACGGCGGCGGCAGGCCAAAGACGAAGGACCCGTTAAGGAAAACACTGGACGAATACGACGCGTTCCAAGCCGAACTTGCCCACCTGGTGGATCCGGCACCTGCGCTCCGAAACTGGGACGATCGGTTGTCCCAATCGGTCTCGCGTTCTCCTGATAGTCCCTGGATACGCCTCGCCAAGATTCGGCGACTTGGCATCGCCAACGTACTCGGCAATGAACCGATTGCTGCTTCGCTCGCCGACGAACTTTCCGTCGAATCCACTTCCGTCGAGAACCGGGTGTTCTTCGCCTTTGAGGGTGGCGAGATTCTCATGAACCGATTTCGGAAGTCCCATGACCGGGTGGACGCCGCGGCGGCACTGGCGAAACTCACGGCGGCGCGACAGCTTTTCCTAGAGTCACGGGCGAAAGATGGAGGCGGCGGCGACGTAAATGTAGGCCGGTATGTGATCTCGTCGTATCTTGAGGGGGAACTTCTCGGCAACGTGTTTCGACGGCATGAGGCGAGCTCTGAAGTCCTCGAAGCGGCTGGTGCGTATCTCCGGACGGAGGCAAGCCAGGCCGCGAGGCGGCATCTGGCTACCACACAATACGACGATGAATTGTTCTTGTCCTCCGCGATGCTGGCATCGGCACGCGCGCGCAAGGTCGACCATGCCCGCGAGCTGTACGGCAAACTTGCGTCGATCAGCTCGTTGCGCGTGTCTGTGGAACGCCATTTCCTGGCTCTGAATGAAGCTGTATACCCTTCGGGCGGCCCGGCGTTTCAAAATGAACTCCAGAGCTGGCTCGATACGCACCGCGAGAGCGCCGTTCGCCATGAACTCCTCTACGCACTCGGACTCGACCAAGCTCGGTGCGCAATGCCCGCCGAGGCGGCGCGCACCTTTGAGCTCTTGGTCGCGGAATGTGAACCGCGAGTAGAATCCGATGGGCGAATCCTCGGCGTCGTGCGCGAAGAAGAGTTCCAGCTTGTCGCGCTCCGCGGACTCTTGGATGACAATACCGGGCGGGAGCGGTCCAGGAAACGTTTCCTGCGTCTGGCGGAGCCGAACGATCCGCGCGCGATTCGACTTCGGAGTGAACCAGGTTCCTAGCGGATGTCCCATAAGCACCCCCGCCGCGTGATAGGGCTTGATTGCCCGCGAACAAAGTATCTTCGAAAATTCCGCTTTACGGTTTGGCACTGGCCAACCAAGAAGGCAGATCTCGTTTCCAGATCGTGACACGCTGATCGCCCGTCGCGTCGTAGGAAAGAAGTCCTTTCTCGTGGAAGCCACCCGACAATTCGCTCGTGGCAGGAATGCCAGACTGGAATCGGCGCCCTGCGATGCCAGAGCTCTGTTTGCAGGTCCCTGACGCATGTCGCGAGCCGTTGTGAACACAAATTCCGGATCGCTGCGCATATTCTAGATTTCACTCCGAATACTCAAACGGATGATCGCCGCGCCGGGAGGTGTGCGCCGTGCGTCTCGAATGTCGCAACTTGTCGACAGGACGGAATTCTGTTGACGCCCTACGACAAATGTAGTAGGCTGTCTCCGACAGTTGTAGTAGGGTGGGCTGTCAAGGGAATCCTTCATGACCGAACGACAATACGATCTTGGCGACGCCGAACTCGCCGTTTTGCGGGCACTTTGGGAAATCGGGCCGTGCACCGTGCGCGAAGTCCTGGATTTTCTCCATGATTCCGGCAAGGTCGTGGCCTACACCACCGTGCAGACGCTCTTGACTCGATTGGAGCAAAAACGTCACGCGACGAGCAACAAGTCCGGTCTGGCGTACGTCTACCGGGCGAAACTGACGAGGGAGCGGGTGTCGAAGTCTCGGCTGAATTCGCTTCTGACTCAGCTATATGACGGAGCAGCGGGGCCGCTCGTACTGCAACTTGTTCGTAGCGAAAGACTAAAACCGGAAGAGATCAAAGAACTTCACAGGCTCATTGACGAGCTGGATCGGCGTTCGTAAGCCGCGGCTCGGACGGGGGTGAAACGGCTGATGTGGGATCTGTTTCCCGCAACTGACTTGTGGCAAACCGCGTTGGCGGTTCTTCCACTAGCGCTAATTGTCGCGGCCATCTGCAAGTGGGTGCCGTGCCGACCTGCGACCCGGCACACACTTTGGCTCATGCTTCTAGTGTGGATGGTGGCCGCGCCCTATTTGCCGCCCTTGGCCTTGCCCGGCTTGGAAGACCTACGGTCCGAATCGCTCTCTCCTGCCGATCCAACATGGCAATATGATATCGAGCCGGAAGATGCACCTGTCCCGCTAGATCCTGGGTTCCGATTCGCGCCCCCCCTGGTCGACAGTCGACCGTCGCCTTCGCCGGCGACCGAATGGACCACAAGACCGGTATTCGTCGCGCCTCCATCGTACGATGGCAGCCTCAAAGCGAAGGCCCCCGAAGACCTATCTGCTCTCGATTTCCTCACGGAAGCAACCCGCACAGAATCGTGCTTGCCTATGTCGCTCGCCCAGGCGGCCGATTCTGTCGGGAAGCTTCCAGGTGCTGAGGAATCCAATATCTCGACCGATAGATCCAATTTCGTGATTCTCGCAGAACCCAGCGCGGAAACTCACATCGGTTCGGACTGGGTTCCGCATGAAGATTTCCGCGACGCGGCGACTCTTTGTCCGGCCGAACAGGGTTTCTGTGAGGTGCCCTGCGAGAGCACGGGCGAGACAGCGTCAGAATGGGGTCAAGGTGGCGCCGCTGGTGCCTTGATTGCTCTGCCCGTGGGCAGGGATGGACAATTCGTCGACCGTTGGCGATTGGCCGACACAACTGCGACCGGGCCCGCACC
>JADFIX010000545.1 GCA_022566435.1 Planctomycetota bacterium | reverse complement strand
GGGCGTCCGTGGCGGCGGGAATGATGCTCAGCGCGATCCGCTGGTTGGTAGTCGATACGATTCACCACCGCACAGGAGTGCCACGCCCGCAATGGGACGTTTCAAAGCTGCCGACCAGCGTGTCGGCATTTGAGACTTTCGTGGAGCATCATTACAAACACTATTTGTACTACGCGAACATGACGATTGCCCTGGGCATTGTGGCGGCCTGGCCACCGCTGTACGCCACGTTTGCCGCGGTGCAGCCGGCACTTCTGGGTGCCGGCGTCGGCGTCTTGATGTTGTTGCATTTTGTTGCGTCGCGAGACGCTTTGCGAAAATACTACGTACGGACGAACGCATTGCTGAGCGAGGCCAGCAACGACCGACTGGTTTGAAGCCGGTCGCCGAATGGGAAACGGTCGCGACGGGCTCGGCATTGGAGATCGGTGCCTTATCGTTTTTTCCGCAGATTGCTGCGGGCCGCGTAGCCGGCAACGGCCACCGCCAGCAGAGCAATAGCGATGCTAAGGTAAAAGAGCAGTAAGTCAGTGGAAGTCATTGGGGAGGTTGCTTAAGAGTAAATGACTGATCGCCCAGGCCGCGACGGCAAAGAGGAGACCAAGGACGACGAGGCGGCGGTCGGAGTCGGTGAGGAATGCCGGCACGATAATTGAGGCGGCGGACACTTGGCCAAGGTCGCGGGCGATTGCCGAGAGGTTATGAATCTGGGGTGGTGTTGAAGCCATCAGATTAAACGTGCCATGAAATGGATGCTCGGGCAAGACGATTCGATGACAGGCGCTGAGTTCAGAGTTGAGTTTCGTGGTAGGCGGTGTGAAACCACCCATTCGATCGACAATGAAAAACCCGCCGTATCCTGCTGGGATGCGACGGGGGAGTGAGCGATCGGGTGTCACGCTTTGACGCTGGCTTCCTGTGCAATGAGGTACTCCATCGCCGATTGCATGACCTGGATCGCCGCGGGCAGGTCGGACTGAGTGAAGCGCGTCGATGTTTTCCACTCATCGCCGTCTTTATAACGGCGTTGCAGCGAGACGACGCGGAACGAGCGTTTGTCGTCACTCTTGCTCGTGTTGACGAATACGGACGCCGAGCACGCGCCGATGCGAAAGGTCTTTTCCGGTTGGGCCATAATGTTCACCTCCTCTTGATGAGAAGCGTGAACCGTTTCGCACGCCGCGTCAAATCAAGTTGAACGTTACGTCGCGGCGCCAAAAGGTTGCAGCGGCGGCAGGCCAGCTAACCGGCGGGCCAGTTGGCATTGGTCGTCTCCGGCCTGCATGGCGACGCAGACGTTCGGCCGCGTCGGATAGACGCCGCAGCGGTTGTCCTCGCCAAGGAACTTGCACGGTTTGCCTCCGGCGATGAGGAGACATTGATCCTCTTGCTGAAGGTCGGCCATCACGGCCTCGAAGCTCTTTGCGGACGAGCGCGGAATGTAGGCCGTCGCCAGCCGTGGCTCGCGGATCACGTCCAGATCGTAAACCTCAACGAGCAGGGGGCCTTGGCAACAGGCGCCGCAGCAATCGCATTCATAATAGGGCATGGTTGCCTCGCTTTCGCTTCATGGGTTCAAAGATCGTGGGAAAAGGCGACCCGGCGGGATCGTGGAACCGTGCTGGGAGCCTATGGACATTTCGATAGGGGAGTAGGCCGCCAATACAGGTCGCGCTCGATCTTGAGGCCTAGCGGGCCGCGGACTTCTTCAAGCTCGTCCAGCGAGAAATAACCGAACTCGCGTTCATGGCCATCGACAAGACCAAAACACAAGCGATCCTCCGGATCGAGCTCGGCGACGTACCACGTCCAATTGCTGTCAGGCGTGAAGAACTTGACGCGGGCGATCGGGTCGTCGTCGTTTTGAGTGGCGTACAAGGCGGGGATTTCGGCCGCAAGCTCGGCCGGCATGAGGTCGTGAGCATCGTCGAGATTACCGTCGGTCATCGTCGGCCTCCATTCGCCGGGCCAGGAAGCCGACGTAATACGTCATGCACCCATCGCCAAAGGCGTCCGGCTCCACCAAGTACGAATCACCACAGTCCGGTTCTTGACAATCGACCGTCATCGTGGCGTCGTCAGCGTCGGTGATTTCCAGGCAACCGCCGCAAGTGCGGCAGGCGCCGTCACGCGGGTCAACGCGCATACAATGGCCCTCCGGTAGAAGTACGGGGAAAAGAAAAACGGACGCGGACTTGTCAATCGAACAGGTCCTGCTGCGTCCGTTTACGGGAAGAGGAGCCAACGCCCGGCGTCTGTTGCGAAACAAATTCGTCGGGCCGTGGGTCGTTGGCGACGCGACCAAGAGGCGTGGCCGTCATGCAGGGCGACAGAGAAGGGCAACCGAGCGATCGGTGCTGGTTATTGCGCCAGTTCACCTCGTCGGTCAGCTCGTCCACAGCCATCGTGAGCAGCCGAACGTACTCGGTGAGCCTCTCAACCGCCTCTGTGAGATCGGAAAACTCGGGCGCTGGCGCACTCCGCCTAGAATGGGGCGTCGGCATCTTTTTCTTCCTGGCCGGGCACCGGCGTGGTGTAGATGAACTCCTGGGCCTTTTGAAGCCCGAGAATGATGGCGGCCAGATCGACGGGCCGGTAGGAATACGAATCCTTCCACTCGCGGCTCTGCGGATCGCGGTAGCGGCGCGGTGAGATCGAAATCGAGCGGATCGTCCGCGGACCCGATTCGCTCTCAACCGTGTTGCGCCAAACGTTGACGCTGATCCCACCAGCAAACGGGCCAATCTTCAATTCCGGCTTGTTGGAGGTACGCTGCGTCTGTTGTTCTTCAGGCACGATAGTGCTCCTTTGGGAAAGTGGAATGCCGATTTGATTGGGGAAAGGACAGCAAGTTCAGCATGCCCTAAGTCCGGAAAATCGTCAAAAGCAGCCGGAAACGACCGCGATGCAGTGAGCGATCGAAACAGTGGCCAAAGCGTAGTCGGTTGACCGGCGAGACCTGGCACCTTTGCCGTTGCGAGTCAGGATGCGGTCACGAGAATCGGCGCTGGAGCGTCCGCTTTGGCGCGAGAGTCGGCAAATGCTTCCTTGCCTGTATTGGCCGATTCGGTCGCATAGACGAATGAACAGACGAGTGTGTACTTAGTGGCGCAGTCGATTGACGGATAGCGACCGGGATCCGGTAATCAGCAGCAGAACCATCGGCCAACGTTAATGGGACCTGGGCGCACGTTCCGCGGGGCTGGGGCATGGCGCAACACCAATATCCTTGAACTGCTCAATCGTGAAGTCAGCCCCCCCGTGTACGTAGTGCCTCTCTTTCCCGAAGAGGCTTCGGTGTTAAAATTGGTTGGGTCCGTCCCCTTGATATCAACAGAGATTCAGAGTCAGAAAAACGAACCATGACATTCGAAACGGCGCAAACCCACTAACCAGGAATCAACAGTTCGCAAAACGAGCGGTGCATAAGCGTTTCCTCCCCGATACCTGTCCGCTGGGATTACCTAAACGCTTCAGTGGCGTTCCAAGACCGCTAGGCATTCTGGTGAATCTGCGCCAATGCCCACGTCCGGTTTCCGTTCCTCGGATAAGTCGGAAATGCACCGGACTTGGGCAGCGAGACTCGGTCAGGAGATCGGGCCTGTGAGGATGGTGGCGCAAAGCTTGCCTCACGCGTAGGTGCTACGACAACGGTCAGTTGAGCGGCCGGCAAGCCACCGCAAGAGCCTTTGTGGTGCTCTTTGCGCTGTGGTTCGATCCCGACCACCTAATCTCAAAGATCAAAGAGCTACAGCGGCGATGATCAAGCGGTAAAGGCGGCGCGGTGTGCCGTCAGGGCGTAGCCCGCTTCATGACGTCTCTAATCCTGAACTTGGGCGGAGAGCGAAGCATGCGGGCACTATCAGGGCGGGTGTCCGGAAGGAGTGTCTCACAGACGCCAGCCGGCCAGAAAGTGAAGAAAGGAAGGCCTAGCAGGTTCGGTTGATCTGAGGTGAAATAGTAATATGCGCAGGATGGGAAGAATCCCATCTTGAGATGTGGTGTTGCGAGTTTGATTCGATTTGGTGGCGAAATCGCCTGTCGGACCGTTTCTGGCGAATTGGCACGGCTTTTGAAGGGGAGTGAAGAGTG
>JADFIX010000544.1 GCA_022566435.1 Planctomycetota bacterium | reverse complement strand
AATGAAATTATCTGGCACTACTACAACAAGTATTCCGCCGGGAAAAAGTCATTCGGCAAAAATTTCGACCAAATTCTGTTTTATACCAAGTCCCAGGAGTTCACCTTCAATCCCGTTCGAGAGATGCGCGAAAGGCCCATACGCCAGCTCCTTCGCGAAAATGTGAATGGCGTACTGAAGAACAGAAAAGGGCCTGACGGCAAGGTGCTCTATCGGGAGGTCGTCGATAAAAAGGTCGATGCGGTGTGGAAAATGCCCTGCCTTCAGCCAGCCTCGAAAGAGATGCTGGGCTACCCCACCCAAAAACCCATCGCCCTGCTGGAACGAATCATTCTGGCTTCATCCAGCCCAGGAGACCTGGTGCTCGACCCTTTCTCTGGATGCGGCACCGCCGTTCACGCGGCGGAAAAGCACGGCCGGGCCTGGATCGGCGTCGACGTCACCCACGATTATTTCGGCAAGGAGGGCGCCATCCCCCTACCGGCGACGTTTACCATCGTGCTGGGCGAGGACATGCGCGACAGCGAATACGGCATGAAACTCCGTCTCTACAGCGACTATCCATTTCGCACGCGAACCGACGGCGGCCCGAAAGACGCCTTCGAACGTGAGGCGCTGGCCTTGCTGCGACAAAACCCGGAGCAGGCCGTCCACCGATTCGAGGAATATGAAGGTCAATACTCGCTTCGCTATGCCACCGCCCGCCGCATGGGTGAATCGTGCGTGCAATGCCACAACAACCACCCCGACAGCACGAAGACGGATTGGAAAGTAGGCGACGTCCGCGGTGTGCAGGAGATCATTCATCCTCTGGAGCGCGACGTGGTCCGCACGCGCGATGCCCTTCGCGGCACATTCCTCCTGGTGGGCGTCATCTCCGGCGCGTTCTTTTTGCTATCGATCGCCGCCGTCGTCGCCGGCAACCGGCGACGCGTCCAGCGATTCTCGGGTGCGGGGAAGAAGTAGAAAACGACAACCGCGCACGAAAGACCGTTTCCCAATCAGGAGTTGGAGAGACAAGGGGCTATGCGAGATTCTCGTCCGATCGTTGCCTCTGCCGCCCACTTTATTGACAATCTGAAGTCTTGGCGAATTGTCGACGTCGTGGCGCAGTAATATTAGTCGCTAATCCTCCCACATCCGTAGGCGTTCCGGACGGACAGTGTGGGTCTCTCGATTGTTTTCAAACTGGCGATACAATCAGGCGGTTATGAATTTGAGCCGAGGACGCCCGAAACGTTTCTTAGGATTGCCTCGCTCGCGTATGAAGTGTGGCCGTACACTTAGCACTACACCGCTAAGAAGATACGCCCGAAACCCACGGTTTCGGGGACGCTACAGCGGATTTGCGAGATTAGGCTCTTGGATGTAGTTGCCGGACAACGCGGCGTAACGTAACACGCGATCGCCCCGGAAACACCGGGCGATACGTGCATCGGAGCCTCCAAATCTAGCGGTGTAGTGTTAAATAGCCTACCTCAAATCAGATCAAGATGGCGGAAGACTGTAGCCATCAGTGATCTCGATTTGGCGTTGTTTGCTTGACCGGATGGAAACAATCCGCGCGACGTTTCAGGAAAGGCGCTCTCCGTGGCCCTGTTTTTCCGAATCAAGTAGTAGCTGATACGTGTTCGTTCCCTCCGGTTGTGCCAGGAGCATAGTTGAGGTGTTCCCCCAAAAAAAACAGCGCGTGTCCGCAGCCTCTATCAATCGTGGATTCATGCTTGTTTCAAGTCGTTTCCGTGGTGTTTTCGAGTGGTTGCCATTGGTAGTCCCAGAGGCTAGGGGGCGCGGATTTCTACTGTAAATTCATGACTCGCTAATTTTTCTTGACACGTCGGGCCGGATTCAAGTAAGATGGCACGTGTTCGACTGGCTGATTTTCTCGCGCGATGTCAAAACTGATGAGATCCAATTCGCTTGACGCGGGTTTCACGTCACCGCCCAAGCGGTTGGCGGTGGGAGAGTGGCGCGATGTCTAGCAGTGCACACCCGTGTGCAGGTCTTGCGACCTGCCATGAAACCATTAAACGAAGTGGAGATTACGTTATGCGCATCAGATTGGGCGTTTTCGTCGGATGTATGTTCTTGGTACATAGCTCAAGCGCGGAAGACGGAAAGACCGCCGTTGTGATGTCGCAGGCGGCCACCATGACGGCCATCGGCACGCCCGCCGCACAACCGCCGTTGACGGTTCGTCACGTGCCTGCGAGGGAGGTGGATGAATCGCGCGGGGTACAGCGCCAGACAAATGACGTGCGGCCGGAAGTGACGTACGGCGCGTCGCGCGGTCGCGGGGGGGTGAATGATCCGCAGCCCGTCGATCCGGGATCCCCGAACGATCGGCGAAAGAACCGGTACATCTCGTTCAAGCCGAACAACATGGGCGGTCAGGCCGTCAGGCTGGAAGTCACCTTGACGGGCAGCCTTCCGCATCCCGCATTGGTCGGAAATACCTGGTGGGTCCAGGCACCGGTGGCGCCGGGCAATCCCCTTCTACCGGCGGGTGAGTGCGTGGCACCCGCGGGTGCGCAGGCGACGGCCGCCGACATCGATTGGATAGCTTCGGGTTGCACGGTCCTGCATGTGACCGGTTGTCCGATCGAGCCGACTAGCGATTACGACGTTCGTGCGGTGGCGGGCGCTAATGTGTCCAATGCGCTAGCCGTGTCGACGATTCTCAAGCCCGGGCCAAAGTTCTGGGGCGATACGGTCGGCTCATTCGACGGCCTGCAGTGGACACCGCCCGACTTGATCACGAATATCGATGACGCCGTGGCGATCATCAAGACGTGGCTGGGCGGACCGGTGGTCGCGCCGGTGGGAGGTGTAGCGCATCTGACGGTCGCTGATGTGGATCCGGGCAATATCAATCTGCTGGTGAACATCAGTGACCTGTTCCAAGTCATTCTGGCGTTCCAAGGCAATCCCTATCCGTTCGGACCGGCGGACCCGGATGGCGGATGTGCAGATGACCCCGGCGTCAATGCACCAGGCGCGGAGATCAGGTTCTTTCCGATTCGTACTGCACCGTTCGGCAGCCCTCCCGGCACCCTCGGCGATCCGGTCACACCGCAATTCAACGACAAGCTTGGCTGCTGGGAGGTGATCGTTCCCGAGGGGGTGGAGGTCGACCTAGACTTGCAGGCATTCGGCTGGGGCACCGCCGCCGGTTCACCGTCCTTGGGTGCCATTCAAGCCACCGTGGTGTCCGCCGGCTACGACAATGGCCCGGCTAGCAACCTGAATCCCAAGGGTTGGCCGGGAAGCCCTGGTGACGGTGCGTATCAGGCGAGGAAAACCTGCCAGCTCGGCGGCGATGGAAGTCCCTGTACCGGTCCGTTTGACCCCTCATGCAACGGCGGTGCCAACGGCTTCTGCATCCAAAACCCGGACTGGGTCATGCCGGCTTGCGCGTCTGACCTGGCGGGGATCGCCACGCCCACATTGGATTATGGCTGGGGCACCATCGCGCAGAACGGCTGCGCCATCGATGACGGTTCGGTCAAAACCATGGGCGGTCTGATTCTGGAGGTGCCGGTCGGTGTGGCCGGCACGTACGTTATCGGGCTGGATCCAGACCCGAACAGTACGTTCATGACTAGCGGTCTCGGTACGCCGATCACCGGCATCACGTTGACCCCGGCCTGCATTGTGATCCCGAATGCGCCAGTACCGGAGGACAGCCTGGGGATTCCGTGCACGAAAACCTCCGATTGTAGAATCGATTCGCCAACCCCGGTTTGCCTCAGTGGGCGGTGCTATGTACACAAGAATCGGTCCCTTGCGATCGTGCCGAACAATCCTGGTCGTGCGACGGTCAAGTTCAAAGTCACGTTGGTCGACAGTCTTATTCGTCCCTGTGCGGTGGGCGACAGTTGGTGGGCGCAAGCGCCGCTGGTTCCGGCTAACGATCGCCCCATTCCCAAACTGAGACCAGGTGAGTGCATAGCGCAGCTCGGTCCGGAATCAACTGCCGCCGACATCGACTGGGGAGCCGCGGGCTGTCAAAAACTGTACCTTGTGGGTTGTCCGCTCATGCCGACCAGCATTTACTCTGTCCAATCCGTGACAGGGTCCATAGAGTCCTCAGC
>JADFIX010000543.1 GCA_022566435.1 Planctomycetota bacterium | reverse complement strand
TGGCCTGAGTCCTGATGTCGTCGGCGCTGGCGCCGGTCAGGATGAGCCTGCGGATGGCCTCGGTGACGGTCATGACTTCGAATATGCCGGTGCGCCCCAGGTAGCCGGTGCGGGCACAGTAGCTGCACCCGGTCCCGTAGAGGAACTCCGTCCGCTCCTCGGTCATCTCCTTCTCGTATGCCAGCCGCTCCTCCGACAGCACGGGGGCCATCGTGGCGCAGTTGGGGCAGATCTTGCGCACCATCCGCTGTGCGATGACGCCGCCGACGGCCGAGGCGATGAGGAACGGCTCCACGCCGAGGTCTATCAACCGGAAAATCACGCCGGCTGCATCGTTGGCGTGGACGGACGAGAGCACGAGGTGTCCGGTGAGGGCCGCTTGGACGGCGGTGGAAGCGGTTTCCTGGTCACGGATCTCGCCCACGAGGATCACGTCGGGGTCGTGACGCAGAAAAGACCGCACCAGAAAAGAGCACACCGAAGAAGACGGACGTTCCAAAAACGGACACACCAAAAGGTGAACCTGCCACCAAAAACGCTTCGTTGCGAACTTCTTTTTCATATCGAGCTTCTTTGCGGCGCAGATTAACGCCGGTGGAATTCGTCGGATATCAAATCGAGGAATCTCGCAAGGAAGCGCCAGCAAGTGATCCGGACGTCCCAGCAAAACAAGCACCGGCGAAGGCTCAGCCCAACGTGCCCTCGGAAGCCCCAGACATCGACGTTGAGTTCACGGAATTCGGAATCGTCATCCGATCGGACGACCTGGACGCCTTGGACGCGTTTGAATACTTGTTGCTGGCAGCGATCAATCGCCGGGGCACTATGACGACGACCCCGACGATTTATTACTTGCGCTACGCAAGTGCCCAAAACGCCGTAGGAATCGTAGAGCAGGTTCTAGGGATCGGCGGTGGTGGTGGCGACGGCCTGCTTGGCGGCCTCGCCGGAAACTTCCTGGGTGGCGCCGCGGGCGACATTGTAGGTAGTTTGCTGGGCGGTGGGGGAGGTGGCGGCACGGTGGAGACATCAGGCGACGTGCGGCTTACGGCCGAGCCTCGGTTGAACGGCGTGATCGTGCAAGCGAATGCCCAGGACCTGGAATTGATAAAAAGCATTTTGGCCGAGATTGATCAGTCGTTCGCTCCCCAGGGATGGAATCGAACGTACTTCATTCCGATTCATTATTTGGATGCAGACGAAGTTGCTGGTGTGATTCGCGAAACATTTTCCGAGAATTTTGCCAGCGCTACGCAGGGTCAACAGCAGTCGCAGCAGCGGCAAGCCCAGCAGTTCTTTCAACAACTCATGGGAGGCCGTGGCGGCCGTGGCGGCCGTGGGGGCAGCCAGCAACAACAGCAGCCGGAGCGAATGACGCTAACCGTTCACGCACGCAGTAACTCGATTCTCGTCACAGGTCCCGAGCACTTAGCCTTGCGTGTCAAGAGCCTTGTTGAAGCGATCGATCAGAAAGAGTTGCTTGACCAAGAAGCAATTGCCGTCGTCAAGTTGCGAGGAAATGTCAAATCCGAAACGATGAGCGAAGCCATGCTGACTATGTTCGGCGAGTCGATCAGCACAAGTAGCACGTCGAGCACCTCATCCACCCAACCCGGTCAGCCAGCTCGAACGGATGCAGGATCGCTTCAACAACGGGCTGAGTTCTTTCGAGCAATTCAGCAGTTGCGAGGAGGTCAGGGGCGACCCGGCGGTGGTGGTCGTCCTGGTGGCGCTGGACCCGGTGGTGGTCGTCCTGGTGGCGGTGGACCCGGTGGTGGTCGTCCTGGTGGCGGCGGACCACGGGGCGGACGATAAGCAACAAGGCAAGCACCGGCCAGTCGCCGAACTCACGAGAGTTTGGGTTTTCCCCATCGCACCATAGTTTGGCGACGGGGAAACGTGCTAAGAGGCATCCAACCGGATGGCAACCTGACCAACTTCGGCCGCTATTTCTTTCGGCCTTCGACTGCGACCCATTCCTGCGGTGTGATCACACCGTCCTGGTTCACATCGTAGCGATGGAATTCAGCCAGTGTTGAGTCGTTCCAGGTCGATGCGTACTCGTACATCTGAAGCTGCCCATCACGATTCTTGTCGTTTCGCACCAGCAAGCTGGTACTGGAAACGCCCAGATCCGCAAGACGTTCGGAGAGTGACGTGAGGCTGTATGATCCTCCTCTCCCACTCTTGCTTCTCGAACTTCGGGAGGAGCCCGTCCTTGTTGAGCTCCATCTCGAGTACTTTTTCTTCTCGTCGTATTGCGACTTCAGGTTATTCGTTAATTCGTCCAGAGTGATCTTTCCGTTTCGATTTCGGTCAGCCTTGTGATGCGACTCACGCATCTTGATCCATTCCTCGCGCTCGAGAACACCATTCTTATTACTGTCGTATTGCCTCAGCAAACTTTCCGCATAACGTCGGGTGTCGAATTTCGATTTCGATCCAGAAGAACCACTGTCTTTTGATTTCGAATCGCCTGAAGAACTCCTTTCATCGCCGCGGCTGCCGCCACGAGGAGAATCTTTGGTGCCGTACCATTTGACGTATCGCTCGCAGAGTTCGACTTTCGACAGTTTTCCGTCCCCATTCAAGTCGGATTCCTTGGGGTCGCTTTGCCAGCTGCGTGCCCTCCTGATTTCCTCTTGGTCGATCACGCCGTCTCTGTTTTTGTCATATTCGCGAAGTGTTCGCTCTGCACGATCCAGAACTCTCTGGTTGTAGCGTTTCTCCAAAGGAACGGTTGAAAGCAACGGGCTATCGGAAGGCAAACTGAAATCCGGAACCAGCGCTACTTCCAGATCGCTTGAAAAACCAGGAACTAAGTTGTCTTCGGCTTTGGTTTGCTTTCTCTCCTCACGGTCTCTGTCGCCTCTTCGTTTTTCTTCTTCGCGACGCCGTTGATCCATGTACCTAAACACCTTATCAAGCCGGATGGGTTTGTTAGGGTCGATCCCAGTACGCTCCGCAATTCGGCCAATGAAATAACGGCTCCGATCCGACATCTCGCTTTGCTCCAGAATGCCGTTTTTGTTCGTGTCCATCTGTCGCAGCATTTCACGAGGGTCGAAGCGCCCACCGGGACGGCCTCGATCACGGCCTCGATCACCGCCTCGAAATCCACCGTATCCACCCGGACCGCCTCGATCACCGCCAGGTCTGTATCCACCACCGGGACCACCCCTAAATTCACCACCCGGCTGGGCCCATGTGGAAAGAGTTAATAAACAAACTGTAAGGACTATAGATAGAGAAAGGAGTCTGTGCCGCATGGTTCAAGCCCTCGATGAGAGAATTCCTCATTAAACGCAATTCTACCACCAATGTGCCGGCAATTTCCAGAGCTATGCCACTCCACATCGTTGACCGACGAATATCCGGCGTGGATAATGCTGAGTAAGCTACGTAATTCTCGCGCGGTGGTAGGGTAAGTCGGCACAAAACGTCGGTTAGTTGAATGAATATTTCCTGTGCTGAATGCCAAGGAGCAGTTGAGCAAACGGCAGCGTCTTGCCCACATTGTGGGGCTACAATCGACTCGCCGTCGGCTGCTACCCCCGTGTCTTCTGCATCAACGCCTGCAACTTGGAACGACGCGTTTCAGGCAGGTTTGACCGCGCTCGAACGAGAGGAATACCAGTCGGCTATCAAATCGCTTGGACAGGCGCTGATTGACGCTCCCGAACAGGAGTTATCGGGCTGCTACTCCATGCGGGGCTATGCCTTCTTGTGCACTCAGCAATACGATCGGGCGCTAAACGACTGCGACCGAGCCATCGAACACAACCCGCTCGATGCCGAGGCGTTTGCATGGCGAGGTTCCGCGAACGCGGGACTCAAACGCTGGCGAACTACGGTCGAGGATTTCATCAAAGCGATCAAGTTGAGCCCTGAAAACTCGCTGGAATACGAGCAGGTCGCCATCAACTACACGGAGCAAGGTCTCGCGGAAATGCGGCAACAGGTCCGGGATGGCAAATCCTCGCCGCAAATCTTTCAAGATCGAGGGATTATCTATAAATTCCGTGGTGACTATGAAAAGGCAATTCGCGACTTCGGCCAATCATTAGATTTGGACAAACAGCTTGCCACCTCACACGTG
>JADFIX010000542.1:1130-4099 GCA_022566435.1 Planctomycetota bacterium | reverse complement strand
GGCGTGGGGCGTGCTCGACACCGTCGTGCTGGGACTTTACCTGGTCATCATTCTGGCGATCGGGCTTTGGGCCGGGCGGTGCAATCGTGACACGACCGATTACTTTCTCGGCGGTCGGCGGCAGCATTGGCTGATTGTCGGTCTGTCCATCGTCGCCACGGAAGTGAGCGCCGCAACCTTCATCCTTGTCCCCGCCGAAGCGTTCGGGGCGGACTGGAACTATCTTCAGATGTACGCCGGTGCGATCGTCGGCCGAATGCTGATCGTATTTTTCCTTCTGCCCGCGTTCTACGGTTCTTCGGTCACCACCGTGTACGAATACCTCGGGCGGCGGTTCGGCACCGCGACGCGCACAACGGCCACGATTCTGTTCTTCGCCAGCAGGATCGTGGGAAGCGGTATCCGGCTGTTGGCCGCCGGCATCGCGATCTCCGTGTTGTTCGATTGGTCGTTGCCGTTCGTCATTGTGGGTGTCGCAGGTATGGCAGTCGCTTATACGACGTTCGGCGGTATCAAGGCCATCATCTGGACGGACGCGGTGCAGGCGATCGTGTTCTTGCTGGGCGGCGCCGTCGCCGTCGGGTTTCTCTTTTATTCCATTCCCGGCTCATGGAGCGACAACCTGGCGACCGCCTACGACGCCGGAAAACTCCACACCTTCACTTGGGATTGGAACCCCAACAACGTGAAGGCGTTCTGGGTCTTGCTCATTCACGCCACGGTGTTGAACATGGCCGCCCTGGGCACCGACCAGGACCTGACGCAACGCATGCTGACCTGCCCCGACCTGCGCCGCGGGCAGCGATCGCTCATTTTCAACACCTTCGTCGGCTTGCCGGTGGTATGCCTTTTCTTGCTCGTGGGTACGCTCCTTTATGTCTACTACAAGTCCGCCGCCGGCGCCGCGGATACCGGCGCCGCTTCGCAGGGACAAAGTATTTTTCCGCACTTTATCGCCACGGCGTTCCCTGCGGGATATGGACTTCGCGGTCTGTTGGTCGCGGGGATTTTCGCGGCCGCCATGTCCAGCCTGGATTCCGCACTGGGCGCGCTCTCGTCAACGGCGGTAACTGACATCTACCGCGTCTTTATCAAACCCAGCGCCGATGAAAGGCATTACCTTCGCGTCGCACGGCTTGCCTCTGTTCTGTTCGGTGTCCTACTAGCCTCGGTCGCCTTGGCATTCATTCGGCACGAGGATTTGCTTTGGGAAACTTTCAAGTGGGCGAGTCTCGTGTTCGGAGGTCTGCTGGGCATCTTTCTCTTGGGCGTGACGACGAAGACCAGAGGTCGCGACATAACCAACGTCGTGGCCATGATTTCGTCCGTGATGCTCTTGGGGCTGCTAAAGTGGTGGCAGGACGAGACGGGTACGGTCATCATCGCCTTCCCCTGGTGGGTCGTGCTGGGCACGGCGTGGACGTATGTTTTCGGCTTCTGTTTTCGACCTTGGCCACACAAGAACGCTCGCGGTCCCAACTCCCAGCTCCGCACGTGATATGGTGCAAGTGCACTACGGGCTTGTTCGGCGGACGACCCACGGGGCGGGAAGGTCGGGGTTGAATTGGGACTTTCAAATGGCTTCGTTTCGAGAAGTACTTTTTTTTTCTTCTGCGCCGGCGCTTCTGAAGCGGGCAGCGTTTCCGGGGATTATAACTTCGCGAGCGATCGGGGCGGGGAGTGGTTATCAGTTATCAGTTGTCAGCTACGAGCTATCAGCCGTCAGCCATCGGGCGGCTGCCGGCGTCGGTCTGCCGATCCGTTGCAGCGGTAGCTACTCCATGTTATGTTCCTGGGTGGCAAAAGGTGGCAGGATGATCTTTGATCAGACCTTACGAGCCCGCTGATGTTTTCAAACAATTCATCCTGACACTTTTCTGGATTCATCACCGCAGGTTGCAGCATCATTGCAGTGATCATCGCGTACAGAGGGACTCACGATGGCCAAGAAAACCACATTTCGAACGGGCGCTGCGGAACGATCGCGTCCTACTGATCCGGAAGGTCTGTTTCGTGACCTCAAGGGTCGGCGGCCTGAAATCCGCCACTTATGGTCGCATCAAGCGGACCTCTTACGAGCGTATTCGGGAGAGCACCTGACTTCACCTGATGTTGCGCTTGAGCTTCCAACAGGAGCGGGCAAAACGCTCGTCGGCCTATTGATCGCGGAATTTCGCCGTCGAATCAATGATGAGCGAATCGCCTACCTCTGCCCAAACCGCCAGCTTGTTCATCAAGTGGCAACGCAGGCAGGGACTTACGGCATCCGGGCGCACGCCTTCGTGGGCAGGCAGGCGGAGTATCAAGCGGGTTTGTTCACCGAGTATCAGACTGGTTCTGCGATTGCGATTACAACTTACAGCGGCCTGTTCAATGTCCGTCCTAGAATCAACGACGCGCAGGTCATTATTTGTGACGACGCGCACGCAGGCGAGTCTTTTATCACGTCCTTGTGGTCGGTTGAGTTTTCTCGCACAGAGTATGGTGGCTCAGCGTATTCCGCAGTTGTTGATTTAGTGGAAGCTGATCTTACGGCAGGGCTAGCGGCGCGGTTAAAGGACGAAGGCCTCTCTCCGAGTGATCAGTCGTTTGTCGAACTCGTGCCCAGTCATGTCGTACGACGAATCGCGGCTTCTCTTCGAGACGCGCTGGATGTTCATCTCTTGCGGGGGACTTCAGCTTACTTTTCATGGACGATGATTCGCGAACACCTGCACGCATGCCATATCTATTTGAGTTGGACTGGTGTCCTAATCCGGCCATTCATCGCACCAACGGCGACCCACACACCGTTCGCACAAGCGCGACAGCGCATTTACATGTCCGCAACGCTTGGGGAAGGCGGCGAACTTGAGCGAATTACCGGCATGCGAGGGATCAAGCGACTCCCCATGCCGCCCGGCTGGGACAGGCAGGGCAACGGTCGGCATGCCCCCCCCAAGACCCACAAGTCTGTAAAATTGCTGAGG
>JADFIX010000542.1:0-1120 GCA_022566435.1 Planctomycetota bacterium | reverse complement strand
GCAACGGACGCAGACTGATCTTGTTACCTGAACTGTCGCTCGACCAATCGAACGCTCGTGACGTCGCCATTAGGGCAACGCAGAAGACAGATCGCGCGCTGGTCTTGGCACCGACCGAGTCACGCGCGGCAGAATGTGAGACAGCGCTACGCCGTGCTGGAGTTACCGTACAACGAGCACATGACATCGAAGCGTCGCTTGATCCGTTCCTCCAATCGACCGGAACCGCGCTCGTGCTCGCCAATCGCTATGACGGACTCGACTTACCTGGAGATGCGTGCCGACTGCTGATCCTCGAAGGGCTACCGGGAGGGATCAACCTGCAAAAGTCGTTCTTGCTAACAAGATTGCAGGCCGCTGCGCTCTTGCGAGACCGCATGATCACTCGTTTCACGCAAGCCGTCGGTCGATGCACTCGGAGTGACACGGATTACGCCTTGGTTTTCGTCATGGGTACGAAGCTCAGCGACTTCATTCTCAAGTCAGAGCATCGATCCTTGCTTCATCCTGAGCTACAAGCAGAGCTTGATTTTGGTATCGACAACTCAAAGGACCGCTGTCCAACTGATTTCGATGCATTGATTACTGTATTCCTTGGGCAAACCGACGCCTGGAATGACGCAGAGGCGAACATCACGGAACGGCGTGATGCCAAGAGGCAAGCGACAGATTCCGACAGCGCCGCGCTGTCAAATGCGGTTAATCACGAAGTGCGATACTCCTACGCCATCTGGGCAGGTCGGTACGAAGATGCGTTGATACATTCCCAGGCGGCGGCTGACGCATTGAACAACCCTGGCGTTCAGGGCTACCGGGCATGGTGGTACTACTGCACCGCCGAAGTCGCGCTTGCGCTGCACGAACATACGGGGCAAGACGTTCATCGCATTACGGCTCAAGACCGATTCCGCAGGGCTGCGCAGTGTGCCCCTTCTGTGACCTGGTTTAGTCGGGTCGCTCGCTGTCACGAGGTCGACGCGGCAGAGATGCCGATCGATGTGCAACTAGCGACGGCGGTAGAGGGCATTAGCCACTTCCTATCCGATGCAGGTTTCACCGGGCCTCGATTCGAAGTTCGCGTTGCTGAGTGCCTCGAAGATCTGCGTCAATCTGCCCATGC
>JADFIX010000541.1 GCA_022566435.1 Planctomycetota bacterium | reverse complement strand
GCGACGCCGCACTCGAATCCAGTTCCGCGATTGCCGTGCGGATTTCGTCGTGCGTCCTGTTTTGCGTGGCCGCGTGACCGGATCACCAGGGAATCTCCGCGATTGCCGACGCCGGCAGGGCCAGCGGTGCCGCGCTTCCCACGATCCACATACCGGCTATCGCCGCCGCGGAAACCCGGTTCTTCTGTGGAGAAACCACCGCGCGCGCTCTGTCACGTCGTCTTGTCATCACTTCATCCTAATGTCTAATCGCGTCGCATCCCTTGCACTTCGCGGACCCATCACGTGCGCACTTTGTGAACGAATCGACAAACCTCATCCAACCGCGCTTGAATACTCGTTCACAGGCATACCACCCAATGTATGAATATCACTCACGGATTTCGATGAAAATCGCACCGCGAAGGCCTTGCGGCCTGCATTCTTTCGAAAAGTTGGCAAGATTTCCCCGAACGGATCGATTCTAACAGGGAGAGCGACTTGATTCCAACGACGACCGCGTATGTCCGCCCTCGTGCGACTACCCGCTTCGCAAGCAATCCGAGATGGGGCGGGCGCCGACCCGCCCCACTCTCGAAGCCTTTTTTTGAAATCAACGAACTACGGACATTGCGTCAGATCGGGAATCTCATCGCCGGGGAACGGAGACGCGACTTGGCCGTACGTCTTACCCTGGAAGCCCGCGATGATAATCAGCGCGTCATTGATATTGACGAGCAGAGTCATCTGTACGCCGTTCAGGACCGGATGAATGTCCGTCACCGAGAGATGCGTCGCGTTAACCGCGTTGGGATCAATGAACGTCTTGATCGCCGCAACCGCATCGTCGATATTCACGGTGCCGTTCGGCGCCGCCCATACGTTTGGTGGAATTCCTGCCGGCCCGGAAAACCCTCCCACCACGTCGCCCATCCATTTGGAACCCGGCTTGGCCTGGGTGTTAAACAATCCTTCGACTGACAATATGCCGCCGGCCTCGACCGCGATGGCATAAGTCGTCGTCGGAACGATCGGACAGCCGGTCAGATGCAACACGGGACAACCACTCCAATCCGGTTCCGTCGCCGGCTTGTCCGGCGAGAGGACCGAAATGCACGTCGCAGGCGACGGCGCTTGGCCGTTCACAGGGGCGGTCGCCCACCAGGGTCCTGAACCGATGAGGCCGTTGACCTGCGTGCTATCAATCATCACGCGGATGTGATGGGCGTCCGGGTTGATCCCACCAGCGCCGCGCGGATCAATGGATATGTAACGGTTCTTCAGAATGTCGTGCGGGGGGCCGGCGGCCGCGGGCGACTCGATGTCGCACCCGTCCGGTACGCCGTTGCCGTCTTCGTCGATGTGGTCGTCAGCCCCAGGACAGACGTCGCAATCATCACATACGCCGTCGCCGTCCGCATCAGGCGAAACGCACGGCGGCATCTGGTATTCGTAGGCTCCGAGACCCACGGTGCCTTCGACGATACGCGGGTTGCCATCCAGGTCAGTCGCAACGCCGACGGGTATGCCGGCGTTATCCCCGACGTTGATAGCCGGAGAGCACTCGTGCAAGCGCAGATCATCGTCCTCCGTGCCGACAATGTCGTCCGCGCCGTCGGGATCGACGAACAGTGGATCGAACGCGATGTTGCCGACACCAACGAGAGGGGGGCCGAATCCTTCGATGCAATTGTAGTTTGTCGTGGGGACGCCATTCTGGACGTTGATCGGATCCCCGCCGTTGTCCCAAAGGATAGAGTTGGTAAGAGTAAGGGTATTGACCGCCGCGCTATATAGTACGCCTCCCCGGTCAGCGATGTTATGGGCCAGCGTACAGTTTGTGAGCGTCAGGATAGAACTTGTCCAGACATATATAGCGCCACCGAAACTTGGAATCCCCCACGCCAAGTTACCGTCAAACACACAATTCACCATTTCCGCTACGGAATCGTTGCCTATGTAGAATGCGCCGGCGTTCTCAGCAGAATTCTCGTAGAACGCACAGTTGATCTGTGTCAGCGCCGCCCCGGACCGAATGGATACCGCGCCGCCTCGCCCTAAGGCGAAATTCGAGATGAACCGACAACGCGACATCACCAGCACGCCGCCGTTGACCTTCAACGCACCACCCCGGCTAAGCGCACCGTTGCTCTCAAATAAGCAATTGGAGATCTGTGTCGTGCTACTGCCGATCGAGCACGCTCCGCCCTGCGAATCCGCCAGGTTTCCGGTGAATCGGCAGTCTTGGATCACCGAATTGGAGGAGACATCATCTATCGCGCCGCCCTTGCCGGTATTGAAGGCCATAGCTGTATTCTCGATGAACGCGCACCGTGTAAGAACGCTACCGCTCTGAAAACTGTGAATCGCACCGCCTGTCCGGGCCTGGTTTTCGATGAACTGACAGTCGGTCACCGTTGGACTACTGTCCCTATTGTACATGGCTCCACCGAGGGTGGCGTCATTCAGGAGGAAAATGCAATCCGTCAGCGTTGGGCTGCTGCCAATGTTTGACATGCCGCCACCCTGGAGTCCAGTGTTCGACTCGAATCTGCAGTCGTTCACCGTAGGATTCCCGGGGGCATTGTACATGCCACCTCCGTTTTCGAATGGCTCGACGCCAACGGCGTTGCCCGCAGTGACCGTAAAACCATCAATAACAGTTGTCGTGCCCGTTCCGCTTCCCGTGACAACATGATAGCTGTTGTCGCAGTCATGTCCGCAAAGGTCGCCGCATAGGCAAAATCCGCTGGTGATTGAGGCACAGTATTCGGACCACGTAGTCTCGCAGCAGGAGGGGTCAACCGCACACACTGCCGCCGCACAGTCCGTGTCGTCACATCCCGGGCCCGGATGCTCCGAACAGCAACTACTATTGCTCACTGGCAGGTCGTCGTCTCCCGCGGTGTCACCGCTCAGTATCGTCACGTTGGCATCAGCATCGCGTTGGTCTCTGTCCGTCTCGTTACCGGCGAAGCCTCCGTAGAGCGCGGTGCCGTTCAGGAGCTGGAAGGTCGCGAGAGAGCCGAGGAAGGGTCTGCTGGGAGAGTACGCACCACCGGCTACCCAGACTTCTGCGATCGTTCCGTTTAGTTTTTTCATGTAGGCGAGCGCGCTCTGGAGATCATCGAAAGCCGTGCCCCAGGTCAGTCCGTCGCCGCCGGGTGGCGCGCCCGCGTCCACGAGCAGTGCGGCTGGAGGCGGTTCATCGTCGCCTTCCCTGGCCGTAACACCTGACGGGTACAGACCCGGCCCGGCGACCAGCAAGTGTGCGGTGCCGGGCTCGAAATCGTCGTCCGCAGCGGCGGCAAGGACGACCGTCTGTGGGACGTCGAAGTTGCCCGAGTCGAACGCTAGTACTTCACCCGACATGACGGAAATGTCAGCGTCGCCCGAGTGATGCTGTACGGTGACATCGACGGGGCCGAGTGGGTCTATCAGCAATGCCACGGTGAACGGTGCCGAGCCCTCTTCCGGCACGACCACCGACTCGGCGCTGAGCACCAATGCCTGGTTCGGACCCTCATAGGCGCCCATGTCCACAACGCCGCTGAGAACGCGCTGGTCGCCGTTCAGGTCGGTCACGTCCTGAGCCCGGGCCTGCCGGCACTCAGCGATGCCACGCCGATTATGGGTTTCGCCGGACCGGCGTGGATCGGTGGGATCGCGATTCTCACGCTTTTTGCGGGTGTGGTTCGCGGGCGCGAGAGCCAGGTCGGGTTGCTGTGCGCCTTCTTCGGGATTGCGCTGGCTCCGGCTTTGAACCTTGTCCCGTTGCCTCGGTTCACTTCGCCGCACTACGGCTATCTCGCAAGTTTCGGAGTGGGGATGGCCGTGGCCACGGTCGTGGATCGTGCGCTTGGCCAGGTGCCCTTTGGCCAGCGCATCCGCGTGCAGGGCTTGCACGTCGCTCGGTGTCAGCTTCGCTAGCTCGCGATCGCCCAGCGCGGGAATGAGGTCGTTGCGCACAATCTGCTCGTAGCGCACATAGGTCTTCGGCGCGACGTTGGCCGCAACGGCACGCAGCCAGCGCTCGAGCACATCGCCGACGGTTAGGCCGTCATGCTGGGCGTAGGCGCCGCGCTCGATCTCGCGAATCCACTTACGCAGCGCGCTATCGGCTTCGCGCC
>JADFIX010000540.1 GCA_022566435.1 Planctomycetota bacterium | reverse complement strand
TGTTTGAGATCGCGCGCACGGGTGACATGAGTTGTATTTTGCCAGGTGGTGTGATCTTGACCGATCCCGGACAAGAAACGCGGCTTCCTCAAAGTTGGAAAAAAAACAAGAGGATCGTCTCCTGCCAGTCTGCCACGGAACTGAAATCTTTGCTGAGAACTCTGCAAGTCGAGGTTCCCCCCGAAGATCGAGGCTACGGTTTCAACGATGTAGAACCTATACCAGGAACGCACCCATCACGTCCCAGGATCCCCATCACGGAGCGCTTGCGGCAATGGTGGGACAGGCCCGACAAACACATGTCGCACTTCCGGCAAACACAATTGATCTCGCAAGTGACGCGTTTGTCCTTCCACGTCGGAGAGCCGCCCACGACGGTGCCGACCATTTCGTGGCCCAGGATACCGGCAAAGCCCATGTAGCCTTGGGTAATATGCAAATCGGTCGCACAAATACCCGCCATGTGAACGCGAACGAGGGCTTCACCGTCGGTGGTCGGCGGATCGTTGCGATCCGCGACATAGGCAAGTCGGTTTTCGTAGGTCACGGCGCGCATCAATCGGTGTCCTCGCTATTCGGCGCAAAACCACAATGCCGACCAGCACCCGCATACACCATACAAGTCGATAACTCGAAAACAGAGCCAACTCGCTCGCCACAGCGACGCGACCGGACCGAATCTTTACTGCAGAATCGGGCCGGTTAGCGATACCGAAACGGCCGTTTTCGGCACTCTAGCGGCCTGTAGCCGGTCCTTCAACCGTGCTTCCGGTATCGCCAGTGGCGAAGGCGTGGCCGACTCGAACATTCCGTGAGAATGGCACACCAGCCTTGGCGAGTTGCACCAACCTCGACCCGGATAGTAGAATCCCAGGAGTCGGCGTTGCCTAGTCTTAGGATCGCCTTGATGCTCAAAACCGGCCGAGGTCCGCCGAGACGGGATCCTGACCGTGAGTCTCCATGGAACGCACCGCCGTCGTGGCAGTTTTCAGCCGATGGTCTAGGACTGCGGAGAATCTCGCCTTGTGCGGTAAAGCGAGGAGTTCGAATCGATGATGCTTGTAGAACGACAATGGATTGTCGTCTGTGCGATCGCGATTTTTGCTGGGCTGCGTGCGGTTCATGCCGACGAGCCGCGCGCGCGAACTCTCGAATATACACCGACGAGTAAGGCATGGGTTGAAGTCCTACTCCCGGCGCCGGGTACATCGGAGGGCGACCTGCATGAAATCCGAATGTGGATCAAAGACGAGAACTATCGCTCCGCACGTTGGGCGATCGATAAGTTCGTCGAGCGCTACGGCGAACAAAGCGAATTCTACGCCGCGGTTCTTCTTGCCAAGGCGGAATTGTTGATCGGGCAACGTCGTTTTTACAAGGCGCATCAGTTGTTACAGGAGTTCCTGGGCGAATTCGGCGGCGGCTCGCTGACGGGCGAGGCCCTCCGGCTGGAATTCGTGATCGCCGAGACCTATTTTACCGGCGTGAAGCGCAAGTTGTGGGGGTTCCGTATCTTGTCCGGCGTGGACATCGCCCACGCGATTCTCGACGATATATCGGTGAATTACTCCGAAACACCTTTCGCCGCCTACGCGATCAAGGCAAAAGCCGACTATTTATTTGCCAACGGCGACCATGCCCTGGCGGAATTCGAGTATGCCCGTCTTTTGAAGGATTACCCGAATTCGCAGTATCAGCAATATGCCCTTCGCCGCTCGGCAGAAGCGGCGTTAGCGAGTTTCGCAGGTGTCGAGTACGATGATTCGGCGTTGATCGAGGCCGAGGAGCGATATCGTCACTACCTCGCCCAGTACGGCGCCATTGCCACACGGGAGGGTGTGGACTTGATCATCGAGAACATCCGTGAGCGGCGCGCGGACAAGTTGTTCGTCATCGGTGAGTACTACGAGCGTACGAACCACTTGACTTCTGCCGCCCATAGTTATCGTTTGGTCGGCGCACTATGGCCCGATTCGCTGGCGGCGGGCAAAGCCGCTTCGAGACTCGGTCTCTTGGGGGCCACAGCGTCGGTCGCGGCCGGCGCAGGGACACAGCAGGGCGGCTAAGGGATTTTCAGCGCTAAGGCTTAGGAAATCGTTTCATGAGATTCAGCACAAGAGGAAATGCGGTGGTGCTCCTCACCGTCGGTACGGCAGTTTTTTCGGGCTGCGGGTATTCGACGAAACGCCCATTTTCGACCGATATTCAGTCGATCCATGTCGAAATGTTCCATTCCAAGGAGTTTCGACGCGAGTTGGAGTTCCGGCTGACCGAAGCGCTCGTCAAGAGAATCCAGATGGATACGCCGTATCGTATCGCCCCGCGCCGTACGGCGGACGCACTGATGACCGGTGAGATACTGTCCGTCGAGAATCGGACGTTCGGCAAGGACTTCGATACGAACCTGCCGCGCGAAACTGGATCCACGATCGTCGTACGGTTTCGACTGCAGGACATGCGCACCGGCGAAATCCTGGGGCAGAACAGACGTCTCGTGTTTCAGACGAGCTACATACCGCCCGTCGGGGAGACATTCGATCAAGGGATGACCAGAGGTCTGGAGGGCTTGGCTGAGAAGATGGTCGAGGCGATAGAATCTGATTGGTGATGCCGCTATAATCGTACGGGCGCGTGTGGACAGGGATGGGAAACTAAAGTTTAACTGAATTCGAGATCGACTTCTATGGCTGAAGAAAAGGGGCAACCCGACAACCAGTCTTCCGAGCCGAATCAGCAGAAGCCCGGCGCGGCAAGCACCAAAGTGCCGCGCAATCTTCTGAGCTGGTTGGTTTTCTTCGGTCTGGTGATCCTTCTGGTATCCCTGCTCAGCAGTTCCATGACTGCGGCGGAGAAACTGAACATCACCTCCTTCGAAACAGCAGCCGAGAACGGTGAGATCAAGAGTATCATCATCAGCGAAGACGGTCGGATCGAGGGCGAGCGGGTCGTCAATGACGCCGATCCGGTCGGTGTCGCGAACCCGCGTTTTTACGTGCTCTATCCGCGCGTGGCGGTCAACGATCGCTTCATCGAGAAGATGCGGCTGCTGATACCGGAGGTGGAGTGCCAGAGGCCCAGCCCGTTCATGCTGGTGCTGGTGAGTATACTTCCGTGGCTTTTAATCTTCGCGTTCATCTATTTCGTATTTATTCGTCAAATGCGGAACGCGGGCGGCGCCGGTGGCATGCTCGGCAGTTTCGGGCGATCCCGACATCGCGTCACGCCCAAAGAGCACACCAACGTGACTTTTTCGGATGTCGCAGGAGTTGATGAGGCGAAGGAAGACGTCGAAGAGATCATCGAGTTCCTCAAAGCCCCGAAGAAGTTTCAGCGCCTGGGCGGACGAATTCCCCGCGGCATACTGCTGGTCGGTGAGCCGGGCTGTGGCAAGACTTTGCTGGCCAAAGCGATCGCAGGTGAAGCGGACGTACCATTCTTTTCCATCAGCGGTTCCGATTTCGTGGAAATGTTCGTGGGCGTCGGGGCCTCGCGCGTGCGCGATCTGTTCAAGCAGGCCAAGGAAAACGCGCCCTGCATTATTTTTCTTGACGAAATCGACGCGGTCGGAAGACGGCGCGGTGCGACCTTCGGCGGCGGCGGACACGACGAACGCGAGCAGACGCTCAACGCCATCCTCGTCGAGATGGACGGCTTCGACACCAATTCGCAGGTGATCGTGATCGCCGCGACCAACCGTGGGGACGTTCTCGACCCGGCCTTGGTCCGCCCCGGTCGATTCGATCGCCAGGTCTATGTTTCCATGCCCGATCTGCAGGGTCGTTTCGAGATACTCAAGGTCCACATGCGAAAGATCAAGCTGGGCCCCACGATCGATGTCCGTCGTGTGGCGCGCGGTACGCCCATGTTCAGCGGTGCGGAACTTGAAGCCCTGGTCAACGAGGCCGCGCTCATCGCCACAATGGTCAACAAGGAATTCGTCGAGCAGGAGGACCTGGAAGAAGCACGCGACAAGGTCCGATGGGGGCGGGCGAAGAAGAGCGCCGCCGTGGACGAGCGCGACCGCAAGATTACCGCCTATCACGAAGCCGGCCACGCATTCGTGCAGGCGCTCGACAAGGACGCGGACCCGGTGCACAAGGTCAGCATAATTCCCCGC
>JADFIX010000539.1 GCA_022566435.1 Planctomycetota bacterium | reverse complement strand
TGGGATATCGCTCGAGGAGGCGACGGAAGTCGCTCCACGGTATCCGTCCATCGCGTTTGCGGCGGCCAAGCCACTTATGCCAGATGCGGACAACCAAGTGCTGGAACGACGTCAGAGATTTACTATTCCCTCGGACGCCGTAGTACTGGTTGTGCCCGCGTACCTTGCGAACCAATGCGACATGTTGGTCTCGTATGGGCTGGTGCCGATGACGACGACACCAGTCTGAGATCATGCGGACCCCACGGGGATGATCGACAGAAGGAAACCCTCTCTGCCCACGTGACCGCCATACGCGAAGAACAAAGGCGCGAATAGGACCGTGGCGATAAGGGACGCCATCACAATCACCGTCCATCGGCACATGCTTGCGGCGAAGTTGTATTCGCTGCGGGGTCTCTCTCTCTTGATTCTTTGTTCCAGGAACGTGCCGAAAAAGACGGCGATCACCATCGCACCGACCACGTCAACGACAAGCCCCAAGCCGCCCGTCACCCGAACCGACATCGGTATGAACCCCGGCGCGAACCACGCAATCATCACCGCGAAGATCGTCCCCGGCGCCGTGATCCACAGCGACTGCCGCCGGCAGGACAGGAAGGCGTCACGCATGTCTTGGCGCAGTTGTTGCCGCCTGAGTTGTCGCCGCAAAACTTCGGGGCGACCGAACCGGTGGAGCGCCGTTTCCATCGCTTCGAATCTGATCATCCCCTCGAGTTCGAGAGCCTCCGCCTCAGTCTCGATATGACTTCGCCATTCTTCGGCAATGTCCAGACGCCGCGAGATCGGCATACTCGATCCCCGGAAGCATCGCTCAAGCCATTGATTCAATCGTTCCGTTTCATTCATGGGCCGGTTCTCGGACAACTAAGGCGATCCCTCGGACCAGGCGCGTCCACTGATCGGTGTGTGTGGCGAGGTGTTTCGTGCCTTTGGGGGTGATCTTGTAGACCCGCCTGCGCCGCGGGCCGGATGAAACGGTCAAGCCCCGAGGACTCGGGGCTCCGTCGAGCGGACGTCTCGAGGCGCGCTTACGAGCGGTCAGATTCGGTGGGATTTGTGGACACCGCGTCGACCGTGTAGGCTTCGATTTTCGTCCCGCTGAATTCTTACTCAAAATGGGAGTCAACCCCGATGCAGGAGCGGTTTTCCGATCGAGCGCGCCATGCGATGGCCCTGGCGAATATTGAAGCGACTAGGCTGAATCACGACTTTCTCGCGCCCGCCCATCTTATGCTCGGGCTGATCGCTGAAGGCGAGTGTGTGGCGACCGCGGCACTAAGGACGTTGAGCATTAATCTCGACCAGGTGCGCGAACAGGTCCGAGATGCGCTGTCCGATCGCAAAGAAAGCGACTCAGCTTTCGGGCGGCGGGCGCAGACGAAGGAAATGAAGCAAGTCATGTCCGCGGCGATTCAAGAAGCGCGACATTTCGGCCATCGCTACATCGGCACGGAACACCTGGTCCTGGGCCTGTTGCAGGTGGAGGAAGGCATTCCCTACAAGGTGCTCAAGGGCAACGGCGCCGATCTGGAAACACTCCGAGAGACGACGCTGGCATTGCTGCGAGGGTCGGAGACGCACGCGACGTCGATTCCCCAAGAACGACCCGGCGACTTCGAGTGGGTCCACCAGCAGGAGCTGGCGAAGGCGTTTCGATCTTCGACCTTCTGGCACACGATGATACTGGCGGTCGATTCGGCGAATCGATTGGGCGCCGGGGAAATCGAGCCGCGTCATTTGCTGCTGGCACTGATGCGTGACAGTTCGAACGGGATCGCCGATCTTCTTAGCGAGAAAGGGGTGACCGTTTCGTGGCTGCGCGAGAAACTAACCGAGCCCGCTTGCACGTCGACTGATGAAAGGTGACGAGCGCCGTACGTCGGTTTCGTCTCATTCTTCAGGCGTCTTGCTGACGGCGTGGGTGGTGCTCTTTGTGTGGATAGTGTTCCGCGGTCTCAATGTTCCCCTCAATCCACCAGGATAGACGTTTCGCTTATGGTTCGAGACATTCCGGTCGGGGCAGAAGCGACGGGTCAATTATGTTCGCTCGATCGACCAGGCGCAATATACCGCCGAAAGAGCGCAAGGAATTCTGCGCGGCCATGGAGCAATACCTGGAAGGAATAATAGTTGGTTCTAGCAAAGCGGGACGCCCAGACCGACCCGATCAAGTAGCTCGTTTTTCCGCGGCTGGAGGGACTCAACGCCCCCAGATTCCCGCTTTCATCGAAATACGACATGGTCGACGGCCCCGAATAGTCGCATGTCCGGTCTTGCGCTAGCATCCACCAACTAGGTGCGGTGACACTTGGTGGGGACGACGTGGCCTAACCGAAACCTCTCTCGCTCATCGGAGACCATCGTGGATTATCGCCATCTGATGGGCCAAGCGATCGCACAGGCCCGAAAGGGAATCCTGGACGGGCAGACGCCATTTGGTGCGGTCATCGCGAACGACCGTGGCGATATCATTGTGGCGGCCAACAATTCCGTTCGCGCCGACTGTGATTCCACCGCGCACGCCGAGGTCAACGCCATCCGTTTGGCCTGCAGGAAGGTCTGTCGAATCGATTTATCGGGATACATGATGGTGACCACCTGCGAGCCTTGTCCCATGTGCGCCGCCGCCGTTCATTGGGCTCGTTTGGACGAGGTGGTGTTCGGGGCGACCATCGATCACGCGGCGGGCGCGGGATTCCACGAGCTAACCCTCGCGTGTCGCACGTTGTACGAAACAGGTGGCAGCCAAGTTCGCATCCGAGAGGGCGTGTTAGAGGACGAATGCCGCAAGTTGTTCGAGGAATGGCGGCTCGGTCGATTTCCCACACCGTATTGACGTGACAAGTTTCCCGGCAAAGCAGGCAGGCAAGTCCGGCAAGCTTCCACATTTTGCGTCTTATCGGGCACTTCCGTCCTCATAAATCGCGGATCACCGTACGAAAAACCGTGTCAGAATGTTTGATGCCGGTTGCGCGGGTCGGCGGCGATCGTGCGCGCCTATCCGATTGCCACTTCCGTGCGTGATTCGTCGTCCTTCGTTGGCCCCGACGAACGACATATTCTAGACTTGGCTTGGTCGAGAGTATCCGGGTGTGGTATCCGCGGCGTACTCACGACCGATCGGATGGGGAAGAAGCGACTGTAGTCTTCGAGGTATGCATCGACGGCGCACACGCTTGAACCGGCGCCGGCGAGCGGTGGTCGGGCATTTGTCGATCCTGCCAGGGAAGCGTTTCTTCACCCATCTTTCGATTTGGAAGCCACCGGCCGAGAATATTCTGCCGGCCAACACGGGGGAAGGAGCCATGCGCCGGAAAACGGTCAGTGTCGTCATCGCGGACTCGCACACGGAAAGCCGAAGTCTCCTGCATCGACATTTGGAAGACGCGGGATTTCCGGTTCGATCCGCCTCGAGTGCGGAGGACGTTTTCGTTCTATGTGATACCGAATTGCCGGACGTGTTTATTATCGATGCACAGTTGGACGGCATGGATGGCTACGAAGTATGCGAGCGCCTGCGACACGAAGCAAGAGACGACGACATCATGATTATCATCGTGTCCGACATTGAGGATGAATTGACGAGAGTCTACCTGGGGCAGATGGTCGATTTCGCGGGCGGCGACTTCTATGTGGCCAAGCCTTGCGACGTGCATTGGCTCGTAAGGGTGCTGGAAACGTTACCGAAGTGTCGTCATCGGGCGAATGACTGGGAGGCGGGGGTCATCGCGCGGTCTGCCGTCTGACGCCCGTTGGAGCCGAACGCGGTTTGCTTTTTTAGTCTGATTTGATTTAGCTGATGCTGGTGCTGCGACACGCGTAATTTGTGGGTGGAATGAGCAAGCGAGAGCCTGCCCACGTCGGAGATGCGATGAGCATGGGCAAATCCCGGCGCGCCGAGACCCATGCCACCCCACGCAACCGATCGTTTGAGCTGTGTCGAAGCACTAGGCCGCATTTCTCACCAGGCGGGCTAGCTTCGATTTGCGTCACACGTGTGGTGACGCGTCGCCCCAAGGGGCCGGGTGGCCATGGGGGATTGCTCCCCCACGGCTCCCACAGATCCGTACGTGCATGTTCTTATGCATACGGCTCCTCGAATCAGGGGTTGGCTACGG
>JADFIX010000538.1 GCA_022566435.1 Planctomycetota bacterium | reverse complement strand
AGGCTGACATGTCGCTGCCCCGTTGGGGCGAACAACGATCGCACACGAACAACAGGGCTTACTGGTGCACTTAATGCGATTCCTTAGGCCAGGACCTGCGACATTGAGTTCTACCAATCGTTGGCGTTCTCGCTTAAGTATTTCAATCGCGGCATTGTCATGGTCTCTTGTTTCGTAGAGCATATCGTCTATGGATCACCGCAATTCGGCGTTGCTCAATCGGATGGCGTAGTCGAACATTCCCGGATCGGCCTCCATCAGACTTGCGAAGATCGCGCACGCCTCCGCGTCGTGCTTCAATGCCTTGTCGAGTTGGCCATCTTTTCTCGCCGCTTCGCCAATCCAAGTATGCGCGTCCCCTAGTTCTTGCTTGCGACGGGCTACACCGGGTTCTAGATCTACAAGGCTCTCTCGCACCTTCAGCATCGCCGTGAATTGCTCCAGGGCGTCGCCCCATTTCTCTTGTGCGAGGGCCACGCGCCCAGTCAGCCTATGCGAAAAGCTAGTAAGGCGAACCCATTCCGATTCTCCAGGGTCTGTCTTTTGAAGCGCCTTAGATAGCTCGATCGCTTTGTCGCAATACGGCTTGGCATTGTCCGGGCGATCCGTTTCGAAATAGTAATCGACCAAATTGTAGTAAGCCTGATACGCCTGCCTGCGCACAAGCGGATCTTCGTCTGGCACGAGTTCGGTAAGTTCAACAGCCCGGTGCAACATAGCGATTGCCTGCTCGGCTTCGCGATCGTTGTAATGGGCAGTTGCCTGTTTCACAAAATTTCCTATCCGAAGTCCGGACAGCGAAACCAGCGGCAACGTCGACGAAAAATCTTTTCCGGGTCGGGACCTCGAAGAATTGACAAAAAAACATCCTGCCGGTCGTCCTCCCCGTCGACCAATGGGACCATGCTCCTCGAGATGCGCAACTTGATGAGATGATCAAGTCTATAGCCAGAGATGATCTTTACGATCTTGACCTTTCTGGCGAAATCGTCTTGGATGAGCTTCGACTTCAATTCTTCGTCCGGATTTGACGCCTACCATGCTACCGAGAACGGTGGCCGACCGGAAGAATAATCCGCCCCAAAACCGACCGTTACAAGTCTGTTGCGGGCTGCGCCAATGTTACCCGAAAATGGTCGCAAGAGTCAGTATTGATAAGAAATTAGCAATACAACAGGTATAATGTGCCGAAGACTGGACGATTGAAAGTTTTTTTATTTTTCGCGGTCACTTACCTGGCGCTTGTCGTTTGGTCTCATATCGGGCGTTCTTGCAACAACTCGAAACCGAATTGGCGGGCCGACCAAACAGGCGGGGAATGTCACTGCCGAAAGTGCGGCGACATCTCGCGGAGTATCCTTGAGCCGCGATGCCTGGAATGCAGGGAAAGGATTTGAGGGACAAGGCGCAATCTGAATTAAGGATGAAACTGGCGGGCTGCTCCTGTGACACTCACGTCGGGCAGGTCGCCTTTTCTTGGGAGATTAAGAGGGCATGAACGCACCTCCACGGAAAGCGGAGTCGATTGACGAGGAATTCAACCAACTTCTGAAACGGTGGGGCGACAAGGATCTCGAGAGTCTGATCAATACGGCACAAAAGACGCAGGGAGACGAATCGCCGCTCGGCGCGGCAGTTGCCGGTGAAGGAAAGTCGGACGCCGCTAAATCGAAGACGAAGCAAGCCAGCCCCAAACGGCAGGCAATCACCGAACGGGTCGCAGGAGCACTGGCGAATGAGGACGATCTTGTGGACATTCTGAACGCCGAAATCGTAACCAAGTTGAAGTCTCGCATATCGGAAAGTGTAGCCTCGGCGCTTACCGAGATGGCCGAGCAAGTGCGGAAGATGGATCGGTGACAGAATCGGGCGGTTCGTTTGTTGTTGTATTGGTCGTTCTTGCCACAATCGGAACCGACTCTTCGGAGGGCCTCCGAGTCAGAAACGGAGTCAGGAAGGTGTCTCAATACTGTCGAGAGCCTGACGACAACAGTATCGAATCTTACATTCTATCGAAGGCGGGGAGCCGTCGGCCGGGGCGCGTGTGCGAAGATCCGCCTCGATTGGACGCACGCTGTTTCGGTCGGCGACTCCCCGCCTTTTTTTCCGCGCCATCGGCGCGGGGGCGCGGGGGCACGTGACATGCCGAGTGAATCCGCCGGTTGGCACATGCCACGCGAAGCAAGAGAGGAAACCGGGCACGCCCGGTTACCATTGCCATGGTTATGATCGATGCTCCTTCTGGTTCGCCCCATCAGCAAGAGAGTGGCCGCGTCCAAAATCCAGGACGTGACACCTCGAGCGTTGGGGCGAACGCTTCTTGGCTATCGCGCCCGGTCGGCATTTACCTTTCGTCGCCCGACCCCCCGCCGACCGGGTCTCTTTTTTTTCCCGCCGATTTTTCTTTCAATGCCACCACAACCTATGACGTTCTGGAAGTGGTTTGATCTTCTCCATTCGCCTCCGCTACGAACTCCCGGTACCATGCCGCGTCCGAATGAGCCGCCGAAACGGCACTCATGCAGACTTCAAACGGCGCGCGCGATGCACGATTGGTCGAGTCGAATGCTACGCCGGGTAGCGTGCGAAGGAGCGACGTGGTGACGGGGTGACTAAGCTGACGACGAGCGAGTTGAGGACGTCCGCCGGCCAGCGATTCGCTCCTGAGCAAACTTGAGCACCGCCTCGGCCGACGGGTTCGTGCTTTGCCCGTAGGTAGTCCGAAGCGACGGCAATCGAGCCGCAAGAGAGGCGCGGCAGGATCGAAACACGCTCGGAAATCGTGATTGTCCCGATTTGTTTATTTGTTTCGCGTTCGGAGTATTTACAAGAGGCATCCGCTCTGGTTCCTAGCTCCGTTCACTTTAATTTTCTAGCATGAGAATGGGTATTTTATCAAACTTGGTCGTCCGCTTTCGTAGTGATCCACGCTTTCGGTGGGAGATACTGGTCCTCACGGGCATGTATCTTGGATACGCTGCGTTATATATGTGCCGGGCCGCCGTCGTCATTTCGGGACCCGCCATGTTGGATGATCCGCGACTTGGATTCGACAAGACCGCTTGGGGAGCCATGATCGGTTGGGGGACAGCGGGCACTCTGATCGGCAAACTCGCCAACGGTGTTTTGGCGGACAAGCTGGGCGGACGCAGAGTCTTTATGATTTCTCTTGGCTTCTGCATGTTGGCCACGGGAATTTTCGGCACCCTATCGGGTGTTCTTTACTTCTCACTGGCGTACTTCATCGCCTTGTTTGCCAAATCGGCAGCTTGGCCGTCGATGGCCAACCTCATCAGCGTTTGGTACCCGAAAAAGTGGCGCGGACGCATCTGGGGTATCCTCTCTTCTAGTTCCAGGTTTAGTTCCTTGTTTACGACACTGGTGCTAGGCAGCCTGTTGCTGGCGGTCTCCTGGCGGGTGGTCATTGCCACTTCAGCAGTGATGACCGGCGGGGTTCTCTTGCTGTTGTTTTTTATCCTAAAACAGTCTCCGGCCGACGTGGGCCTACCAGTCGTTGCTTCGAGCGACGGAGACAGCCGGAAAAGACCGCATCCTCTTGATGATGCCACCTTGGCGGAAGCACTGCTCAGTTTTGTCCGTAGTCCGCGTGTGTGGTTGATCTGCATCAGTATCATGTGTCTGACCGTTCTTATGGAGTTTCAAAGCTTCATCCCGATCTATCTGAAAGAAACGTTTGGTTTGACCGCGGGGATTGCAGCGATCACGTCGTCCGCTTTTCCCATTGGTTGTTTGATTTCCGTGCTGGCGGGAGGGTTTATCTTCGACCTGCTCAGCAAGAAAAAGCGCATTTTCGTACTGGGCGGCATGATGGGATTTGCTGTATTGTGTGTGGCGCTGCTACTAGCGTTACCAAAACTGGGCCTGACTGGTGATACGCAGAGTTTCATAAGCCTGCATCGGATCAGATGGAGATGTTTGATCGACTGATAATCGTCCTGTGCGAATTCCTAACCGTCCAATTCGCTGAATCAAATCAGCAGATTGAAATCCGTCGAAGCTGACCCATTCGATAGGGACGCCTAGAGCTTTCCAGCCCGCGATCAACTGATAAACCGAATCCAGAATAATTTGGCCGTTTTTCGGCGGATGAATCCGGGCCAGT
>JADFIX010000537.1:2425-4126 GCA_022566435.1 Planctomycetota bacterium | reverse complement strand
TCTTGCGGGTGAAGTCCACGTACCTCGCGACTTTCTGGCTCGTCAGCAATACGAAATGGCCAAATACCGGCATGGCGCCTCGCACTCCGCCCGCACGTCGTCAGATAAGGTGTTTTCCGAGCAGACGATCGTGACCAACCAGGACGGCACGGTGATCGCCATCTCGCAGACGTCGGAAGGCAGGGCGCCGCGAACCTATCGGGGGATGTCCGTCGGAATCGTGGGCTTCGCGGTGGGGGGGCTGCTCGTCGTAGCGTTTCTCTACGTCGGCTATCTTTTCCTCGACGCCGGCACGCGGGGGCAATTCTCATGGACGCTCCGGATCGCGTCCATCGTCGCATTCGGTGTCATTTGCGCGGTGGTTGCCTTACTCCGCCAGCGCATGTAGCCTAATCCTCGACGAGCGTGCATGGGCGCGCGACGCTGAGCCGACGGCTTCAGCCGTCGCGGATCCGCGCAGGCTGAAGCCTGCGGCTCAGAGCCAGCGATTCAGGCGTCTTGGATGGGCGAGCCAACACAACCCGCTAATGCCGATCAGTTCTTGGTAGAGGAAATCAGCCAGGGCGACCAGAGCGCCTGGCGCCAGTTGATCGACCGGTTCAGTGGCCGGTTGCTGGCATTCGCGCGTGCCCGGACGACCAGCTTCAGCGACGCGGAGGACCTCGTACAGGAGACCTTCGTCGGATTTCTTCAGTCGTTGGCCCACTTCGACCGGGCCCGTTCATTGGAAACGTATCTCTTCACCATCCTTCGCTACAAACTGTACGATCTTCTGCGGCAGCGCAAGACGAACGTCATTTCGGAGCCTCCCGATTCGGAGGACTGGTGGGATCGCATCGATCCCGGGTCGACCGATACACCGAGCGGCGTGGCCGTCTTGGCCGAAGCGACCGAGCAGCAGGAGCAACTTTTGACCGAGTTGCTTCGCCAACTGATCCACGAATTGCGCGATCGAAACGCCTTTCAGGATCTCCAGGTCATCGAAATGGTCTTCTACGCCGGCATGCGCAACCTGGGCGTCGCGGACCTATTGGATATCGACCAGAAGGCGGTGGCCGGTATCAAGTTCCGTGCGATACAGAAGCTTCAAAAATACCTGGCCGAACGCGATCCCGACTCGTTGAAATGCCTGGACGAAAGTCAGGCGGACATCACCGTGGCCCGCGTCTGGCGCGAGCATCGTCTCACCTGCCTCAAACGAAGCACGCTTGGTTCGTACTTGCTGGGCGTGCTCGACGAACCTTGGCACGGCTACACGCAGTTTCATCTGGACGTGGTCGCCTGCCCCATGTGCGTCGCCAACCTGAGCGACTTGGAGGCCGAGCAGGACGAGGACGCGCACGCATGTGCGGAAGACCTTTTCCAATCCAGCGTCGGGTTTTTGAGTCGCACGAACGGGTAGGTTTAGGTTTCATTGGGGAAGGATGATACCGTCCGTTCCCTACTTATAGTGCCGTCTTCTGCCAACGCACGGTTTTCTTGCGTTCGGTCTTGCGTGTCCAAGCACCGGGACGGGCGGTAGGGCGGCTCTTCCAACGATAGCTTTCTGTGGCAACTTTGGACGGTCAACCAGCGATCCTTCACAGTGAGACTATAGCCGGAGTGCCCATGAACGAGCAGCGAAGGGGCATCCATGCTGCCAGATTGACTCCGAAGGTGGTTCGCCGATAATGACGTGAGCGAATGAAGACCGTTAGCGCC
>JADFIX010000537.1:0-2378 GCA_022566435.1 Planctomycetota bacterium | reverse complement strand
GATCGAGCGCGCACGGCGCGGCGCCTCGGAGCAAATCCAGAAACTCACTGAATTGTCAGGAAACGGAACGTCCTCGCCCGCGGCTGTCCGCGTGGCTTCTCCAGATACCTCCATCGTCGTGTTTGGCTCCCTCGCTCGACGCGAATGGACCTCCGGAAGCGACGTGGACTGGACGCTTCTCGTAGACGGCCCGGCTGATCCGCAGCATCGCGGGGCAGCGCAAGAATTCGGTAGACGGCTCAAGGAGGCCGGCTACCGACCACCCGGTCCCGCGAAGGTGTTCGGGAATCTGGCGTTCAGCCACGACCTGATCCATCGCATCGGCGGCGAGCACGATACGAACATGAATATGACCCAGCGGCTGTTGTTACTGCTCGAATCCACGTCCCTTGGAACCGTCGATGCGCACGCGCGGGTAGTCCGGGGAATTATGCGTCGATACCTCGAGAGCGAGCGCAGCTTTCTGGCCGAGTCCGGGCGCAGATACAAGGTTCCGCGCTTCCTGCTGAACGACATTGTGCGTTACTGGCGTACGGTGGCGGTCGATTACGTCAGCAAGCAATGGGAGAGAGGTGACGAGGGTTGGGCACTGCGCAACGTGAAGCTTCGCTACTCGCGGAAGCTGATGTTCGCATCGGGCTTGCTGCTGTGTTTTAGTTGCTATCTTGATGAGCCCGCCGATGTCGAGCACTTGCTTTTCAAGGACGAACACGAAGCGGCACAGAAGGTCCAGGCGCACCTTGCGCGCAAGCTGGGTGTTCCGCCACTGGACATTCTCTGCGCCGCACTTCACGGGACCGTGAAGAAGGAGATGGCTGCCCGCATTCTATCGGCGTACAATCTGTTCCTGGAGACGATGAATGACGGCGAAAAGAGGGCGCAGCTCAAAAAGCTGTCGCCCGAGGCGTCATACGCTGACCCGATCTTCAAGCAGCTGCGCGACCGCAGCCACGAGTTCGGCGACGGCCTGACGTCCCTGTTCTATGAGGGCGATGAAGAGCTACGTAAACTCATTCTGAAATATGGAGTGTTCTAGAGTGCCTCGCGCAATCGGTTTTTCGACTGGCAGTCTGGCATACGGGGACTACCCGGCCGCGCTGGAGTCTCTCCGCTGCACGACGGCGACGGCCGTCGAGTTGTCGGCGCTTCGCGAGCGCGAACTCGCTCCTCTCATGCGGGATTTGAAGACGTTGGACGTAGCGCAGTTCGGGCACGTTTCGATTCACGCACCTTCCGCGCTGCACACATACGATGAGGCCGACATAATGCGACTCCTGAGCCCCGCTCGGGAGGCGGGCTACATGATTATCGTTCATGCCGACGTCATAACGCATCACCGGGCGTGGAGGAAACTCGGCCGTCAATTGTGTATCGAGAATATGGATAAGCGGAAGAGGACGGGTCGAACCGCGTCAGAGTTGCGGGATTTGCTCGATTCCCTCCCGCAGGCTCGCCTCTGCCTCGATCTTGCGCACGCCCGTCAGGTCGATCCAAGCCTGTCCGAGACGATTGCAATCCTCTGCGAATTCCCGACGCGCATTGGACAACTGCACGTCAGTGAGCTGAACGCCGAGAGCCGGCATGAATCGCTGTCTTACGGAGCCGTCGCGGCGATACAATCCATCCTTGGCTTCCTGCCGACCGATGTCCCCGCTATTCTTGAGTATCATGCGCCGCCGCCGGAAGTTAACGCACACCTTGAGTTCGCAGCCAAGATTCTGTCTGGTTTGAAGATTCGCGAGGCAGGTTGACTATCGCGACAACGGCGGACCCTATTACTTGACTGGGGCTCACTCGAACGGGAAGTTCCGACCCAACAGTTTCGCTTGCATAGCCCCCTGTCGGTCTTACTTAGGGGCTTATGTAGGAGATTATGCACCGCGAAACTTGCTCCAGCGGCCACACGGTGGGCGGCGACGCGCCCCCGCAATCGAACACCAACGTTGCCCACTTCACGATTGCCCTGAGGCAGCCACGTGCAACGAAGCGGGCTAGGGCGGCAGGGCAGTGCCGTCGTCGTCCACTGCGGCATTTTCTTGCGATCAATCTCGCTTTTCGCGGTAATTCGAGGTGTGCTCAACCACTCGAAGCAGGTCAGGCCCGGGTGCAAGTACCGTAAAACATTAGTCATTATTGTGATCCCCCGAGGAGCTTCTTGATGTCGAAGATATCGTGTCGAGCCATCGCGTGCTCGTCGATCCAATGCCAAAAGTCCTGTCGGAGTACTGGATACACAGTCAAGGCATTATTCAAGAGGCTCTTCATCGATACGTGAAATGCCATGACTGGGTGTGTGCTATTTTTAGTTGAAATTTGAGACGAACGGCCCCATGAATGACGGTGGTTTTTGAGAAATCCATCAAACAAGGAGCCGTGTC
>JADFIX010000536.1:3622-4136 GCA_022566435.1 Planctomycetota bacterium | reverse complement strand
TCACCATCTCAGCACCGGCAATAAGGTCACGCCCGCCGAACAGGAAGCGGCGTATCCACTCTCACGCTGCATGACCTGCGGCTGCTGCGTGGAGGCCTGCCCGCAATTCAACGATGCCTCGCCCTTCATCGGTCCGGCCGCCATTTCGCAGATTGTCTTCTTCAATGACCACCCCACGGGACGCGTCGACCGAGATGAGCGTCTCGCTCTGCTCACCGAGCGCGGCGGCATCGCGGATTGTGGCAACAGCCAAAACTGCGTGAAAGTATGCCCCAAGGACATCCCCCTGACCGATTCGCTCGCCAAGGCCGGTCGAGACGCGACTTTATACAAGATCAAACAGTGGTTCGGGCGATAGGCCGATATGATATCGCATCCTTGCGTGCAGGGCATGCATTCGTTTTCGTGCCCGGCACGGTGACCCAATGATCGCAGGCCGAGGAGATGCTTCGATGAACACTGCCCGCCTATTCGCTTTTCTACTCGTGTCGACCCCTTCGGTCGCGGTGCTCGG
>JADFIX010000536.1:0-3612 GCA_022566435.1 Planctomycetota bacterium | reverse complement strand
AGGGGCGATTCAGCGACGAATGGGCGGAAGTCTACATGAACGACGCGAAGATCGGCTATTCCCACAGCACGATGTCGCGCGACGGCGATCTGATTCACACGGCGATGACCATGACGCTGCAACTCGACCGCGTGGGGCAGGCCGTTCGCATTGGCTTGTCACAGACCACCACGGAAACGCTGGGCGGTATTCCCCTCAAGTTCGGGTCCAAGCAGGACATGGCCATGATGACCGCGACCACCGAGGGCAAGATCAGCGACGGCAAAGTGGTCATCATCCAATCGCAATTCGGCATGGATCAGGAGCTATCGTTCGATTTCCCGAAGGGGGCGCTCATGTCCTGGGGGCTCTTTCGCGAGAGTATGCTTCGGGGGTTCGACGCGGGCACGGAATACGAACTTAAACTCTACGAGCCCGCTATTCGGATGGACGATGCCATTACCGCGTCAACCTCGGTCGGCGAAATTGAGGCGTTCGAGCAGTTTGGCAAGAAGATGAAGGGGCGGCGTGTGGACGTGGTGTTGGAATCGCCACTCGGCACCATGGAAATGATATCCTGGGTGGACGACGGCGGGCTGCCGGTGCGGTCGCGAGTGCCCATGCCCGGACTCGGCCACTTGGAAATTCTCGCGACCGATCAGAAGACCGCCCTGGCGGACTTCCTACCGGCGGAAATGTTCGTGACCACCATGGTGCAGGCCAATCGTGCGATCGACAAGAGGTCGGCGGATCGCGTCAGGTATCGCATACGTGCCAAGGATGCGGAGGTCGAGATCGGCGAATTCCCCTCGTCCGCGGGTCAGTCCGCCACCACCACCGCCGACGGCTCCGTCGATGTGGTTGTGACGCGCATTAGTCACAAACCTACGAATCCAGGCTCGGAAAAGAAAGGGACACCCGCCCCGGCGGAATATCTTGACGGCAACCTGATGATCAACATCGCCGATCCTCAGCTTGCGGCCATTGCGAAAGAGGCCTCACGGGGGGAGACGGAGCCGTTCGCTTTGGGCGATAACCTGCGGCGCTTTGTCACCGCGTACATCAAGAACGTGAACCTGAACGTCGGCTTCGCCACGGCCAGCGAGGTGTGCCGCAACAGGGAGGGCGATTGCAGCGAGCACGGCGTCCTGCTGGCGGCCTTGGGGCGGCTTTGCAAGTTGCCGTCGCGGGTCGCGGTCGGCGTGGTCTATCTGCCCTCGTACGGCGAAAAGACGAACGTCTTCGGCTACCATATGTGGACCCAGTTTTTCATCGACAACCGCTGGATCGATTTCGACGCGGCCCTTCGCGAGACGCAGTGTAGCCCGACCCGCATCGCGTTCGCCACCTCTTCGCTCAAGCACAACGGTCTTGCCGATCTGAGTCTCCCGCTTATCTCCAAGATCGGGTCGATCGACATCGAGATCGTTGAGGTTTCGGAAGATGACACGCCGGAATAGCCCGCATTCTTCGTGGAATCGCGAAGAAACAGAGAATGGGTTTGCAGTGATAGGTGGTCGATTAAACGTGCCGGTGACTGAAAACTGAGATCTGATCACGGATGGCAGTGCCACAAACGCGGCAGGTTATTTGCGACGTTTACGCGGTGCCTTCGGCAACGGGCCGAGACGGGTGATGTGCACGAGGGCGCAGATGACGACATCGCGCACCACCCGACCATTGCGGGCGCTTCCGATGCCGACATGGGCGACCCGAGGCGTGAGGATCACCTGATCAGGGTGCGTGACCGGATAGGCCGAACCGTCGGACAAGTAGATGCCGAACGGGTCGAAGGGCTTGGTGGTTAGCAGTTTCTCGACATCCTTTGCGTTCATGCCCCTATTCTATGCTGCACCGCGCCACCAGACAACGAGAAACGCAAATCCTCCAAATCATGAACGGCGCATGAGGTGCGCTTACGGAAAGGGCTGGCGAAATGGTCATCTAACGCCAAGTTGTCTGGCCGGCGACCGCTTCGGGAAAAGTCCCGCGTGACTCCACTGTAAGCGATTGGGCAAGTTCGGAGCCTGACGTACGCGACTGGGCATAGAGAAAGATGGTGCATCCGCGTTGTCAAGCGGCTTTTTCGCAACGCCCGCATAGGACCAATCGCAGATTTGCCACCCATTTTGGAATGGGCTTCCAGCCCCGTAAGGGGCGACCGGTTTGAAGCCCATGGCGGCCAGCCATGGGTCAGAATGCGAGGATTAGTTCGTAGCCCCGGCAGGGGCGGTTCCTTCTGTCTTGTTCATATCGAGGATCAAGAATCAAGTGCCGCCCCAGCCGGCGCTTCACTTGGTAGCCAACCTCCGGGCCTTGCCCCGGTTCATGACGTGGTAACAAATTCCTCCCACAAAGGCCAGCGCGGTTCTCGGCATGCCCATTATTCTGCCACACACGCAGTCACCCGTCACCAAAAGTAGAATGTCCCCTGTTTTCCCTCTGCCAACCTCCTGACACCTTTTCTTGCCCCTCGTTGAGGCGTGCCGCCACCCGTCCCGCCCATCCCCTGGTGTTCCGTGCGTGGCTTCGAGATTGAAGTGGGAGTTATACATGGCTTCGTTACGCATAGTTTTTTTTGGCGAGCGTCCGCCTCTATTCCCTCTTCCACGCACATAGCGTTCCCGTAGGTAACAACTTCGCAGGTGCTCGGCGAGGCGCGCCGCACTTGGCGATCTCAAGCCGCCTCAGCCCCGCGTAGACCGCAGTTGCGGCGGGTGGAACCCGCTCTGCCCGACCGCCCAATAGTGCCAGTCCCGTGTCATATAGGTGACTGTCCCCTATAGGCTCTTCCTGACGGCAATCAATTCTTCCTGACACCTTTTCTTGGTCATGAAACAGATCATGGTCGAAGACGAGATTTGTTGATAAACTTTCATTTCCGCTCCTCCAGCAAGAGTCAAGTTAAATGCCGCATCTAAGGACTTCTTACAGCTAACACGCACACACCGCGCGAGCGTCGACCGTATGGCACTAAGGAATCGGTTCCTTCGCCCTCGTGAGTCCAAGCCAAATAAACCCTGACATGCGACGCGAAAACGCCATGGGCTTATTGGGCTTATCGCACCGCCTACAAGTAACCACTACGCGATCGAAATGCAAGCATTTTCCGGTAAGGGTTGGTTTTAGCAATAATTTTTTCCCGCCTCCTCCGCAGAATCTGTGGTAACCCCAATTGTTTTTTCCCTATGAAAATGCTCTTTTTTGGCTGCAGGCGGCGTTCTTGGTACGGTCGCGGGAGCTGCAAACTGGTATCCAGGTTTGGGGGGCAGTGCGACACCAGCACAAAGCGGCTGTTTCACCTGCCGCTCGGGATCCTTTCGGGCGTCGCTCGCCCTACTGGGCGGCGGGCGAAAGGATGGGTGGCCCGTACCTGAAAGAGACTTGGAGTCAAGCGAATTCTCCGCAGAATATGCGCGCGCCCGTCGCGCGATGGTTTTCTGTTCTGTTGATCGCATAATGACGATTCTGTCTACTCCCTCGGATCGAGAGCGTTATGAGCGGATGCGGCGCTAGATTCTGTAGAACCATTCACCTGCAGTAAGGCTCAGCCGATGACGGGGTTTTGCCTACGTTCTTGTCCGCCGGCCGTCTCCCGACCGACGCCGTGGGCACCCAACACATACCTTCGTG
>JADFIX010000535.1 GCA_022566435.1 Planctomycetota bacterium | reverse complement strand
GTATTTTCGGAACGGCGAAGCGGTCCTGTCCGTTTCCATCGAAACCGAACCCACCTTCAAGCGAGGCCTCCCCGAACTGCTGTTTGAAAGACCCTACGTCCCCGGCCAATACGACCTAGCACCCGACGGCGAGCGCTTCTTGATGCTCAAGCCCGTCGAGGAAGACGACCGCGATGATGAAGAAGCCACTGAGCAGTCGAAAAACAAACTGAAGCTTGTAGCTCGTCGCGATACGGAAATCACGACGCACAAAGGCGAGAATTCTGTTCATAAACCTACGCATCGACGTTCATCTTTGTAGATATGAGTGCCAGAGGGCCGGCTTTCGGTTCAGCCAGTCTGGTGAAGACCTGGTGGAGCGACAACGAACCCGGCTCGACCTTCTGAATCGTTGCGCCTAGCTCGATCAGCTTACTCAGGACCGCGGTGACGCGCGCTGCATCGTGCACGCCGGACAAGACAAGGCGCGCGCGTTGCCCGCTTGTTTCAATGATCGCGTTGATGGATCGAGCGTAGTCACCAATAATTCCCGGCTGAACAGTGCTGGCATGCAGCTCCACAACATACCCGGACTTCGACCGACATAGCAGATCGAACTGGGCGACGGTACCGTCAAAGTGGACCTGCCCGCCGGCCAACACCACAACATGGTCGCATACCTCAGCCACCTCCTCAATGCGATGCGTGGCCCAGAGTACACATTTGTTCGAAGTGACGAGGCGGGTTCGGACCAGCCTGTAGAATTCCTCGACTGCGGCTGCGTCAAGGCTGTTGGTGGGCTCGTCCATCAGCAGCACTTCCGGATCATGGATTAATGCGCGCGCAAGCGCCAGCCGCTTTTTCCTTCCCGCTGAGAATGTGCGGAAGATGCGATCCGCTTGGTCGCCGAGGTCGAACTGATCCAAGAGTTCATCGCAACGTCTCCGGGCAACGCGTGGTGGGAGGTCGTATAAGGCGGCGAAGAACTCGAGGTTCTGCCGTCCGGATAGCCTCCAAAAGAAGCTCCGTTCATTCGCCGTGACGAAGCCAATGTGCCTGCAGGCTTCCTGTGCGCTTTCGGGCACCGGCCAGCCGGCTACCGTGATCTGTCCTTGGTCGGCCCGCACTAGGTCTGAGATGGTATTCATCAGCGTGGTCTTGCCGGCACCGTTGGGACCGAGCAAGGCGGTGATCTTGCCGGAAGCAACTTTCACTGTCACTTTATTGAGCGCGCGCACCGCGTTTGCAGGCCTGCGCCGCAACCGACTGGAGATGCTGCGAGTCACAAATGTCTTGCTGACGTCCTCAACGCTGAGCAGCGGTTGTCGTTCACGCATCGTGCCATGCCACCAAGTAAACGCGACGAAGACTAAAGGATATGCGACACTCGCCAGCGTGTCATCCGGCTGTGCCTCCCGTTTATTCCGTACTCGTTGTCAGCAAACGACTTACGGATTGACGCCTCAGACGGCCAAGTTACGCTTTCTTGCTGTGATATCAACGGATGGAGCGTGCCATGGCTTGGCTAAGGATGGCTTTGTTGATTGTGAGAAATGTCTTCCGTGATCGTGGCGAACTCGCGATCGAGAATCTCGCGTTGCGTCAGCAACTCGCCGTCTTCCACGGTAAGAAAAAACGGCCGAGGATCCGACAACTCGATCGCATCTTCTGGATCTGGCTTTCACGGTTATGGTCGAATTGGCGGTCAGCGCTTCTCATCGTCCAACCCGACACGGTCGTCCGCTGGCACCAGCAGGGATTCAGGTTGTACTGGCGTTGGAAGTCGCGGTCGCGACGTACGGGCTCTGCCAGGGAGATCGTGGCGGCGGATTCTATACTTGTCCACAGTGGCCTTCGAAACGTCGTAGCCAAGGAGTCGCAGTTCCGATCGGATTCTCGGCGTGCCCCAGAATGGATTTTCCCGAGACATGCGCCGAATCAAACCGCGGATCTCGGCGTCTATCTTCGGCCGCCCAACGAGTCAAGCACATGGGAATCGAAGAAGTCGTGACAGCATCGCTGCCACGTCGAGTCGAGCATCCATCCGAAGGAATGGTGGTCGCGATCCCACAAGTCGGCGGTTTGCATCATCGCTATCACCGTGCGGCTTGAATGCTCGAATTGGCTTGCTGGCGTCGGTGATCCGAGGCAGGTGTACGCGCGCATCCTCTGAATTGGGCGACTTGCTCGCCAAAAAGCATCCACTCCGCAGACATTTGCTGCTGTTGGCGGCGCGTCCATATCCCAAGTCCTCGATTGAGGTGTTCGTTTTCGCCTGGATGACATTTTCAGGAAGGACAGTAGGAATATACGCACAGGCGAGCCAGCGCAAGTTTGCCTATCTTAACGTCCTCCGGCCCAGTCTTGCATTGCAGACGGCTGACCTCTTACTCGTATGCAAGAACGCCAATTTGTGGGCGGGAAACGCTCTGTCATCGCCGGTAGCTTGTGCGTTTGAAGTTTTGCCGGATAATCGGCCCTAGATCGTCGAGTTCTGATCGGAGATTGGACGTGCCTCTCGAAGTCGGCACCAAGCTTGGCCCCTATGATATCGTCGCGCCAATCGGTGCGGGCGGGATGGGTGAGGTCTATCGAGCACGGGATACGCGGCTGGATCGCGAGGTGGCGGTCAAGGTTCTCACAGAACAGCTTGCGACGGATAGCGATGCTCTGAGGCGATTCGAGCGTGAAGCCAAAGCGGTGGCTGCGCTTTCGCATCCGAACGTGCTAGTGATCTATGACGTGGGACATGAAAGCGGCCGATCGTTCATCGTGACCGAGCTCCTGCAAGGCGAGACACTTCGCGACCGCCTGCAGCGATCACCTCTGCCGTGGACGGAGGCTGTACCCATGGCGCTCGCGATCGCCCGCGGGTTAATCGCCGCGCATGCGCATGGCATCGTTCACCGCGACTTGAAGCCCGGAAACCTCTTTCTGACGACAGACGGGGTCTTGAAGATCCTCGACTTTGGACTTGCCCGAGTGGTCGGGCGTCCCGCCGACGCGTCGGAATCGACCGTCCCGCTCGAGACCAAGCCGGGCACAATTCTCGGTACGTTACACTACATGTCGCCCGAACAGGTGCGCGGCCAACCGGTCGACGTGCGAACCGATATTTTTTCGTTTGGCTGTGTCCTGTTTGAGATGGTCGCCGGCAAGAAGGCGTTCAGCGCGGAGACCTCGGCAGATCTCGCCGCCGCCATCCTGAGGAACCGGCCATCGGAGTTTCCGACGGCGTACATCGATGTGCCGCGGGAATTGCAACGCATCGTGACCCACTGCTTGGAAAAGGATCCTGCGCAACGATTCCAGTCGGCGGCGGATCTCGCATTCTCGTTGGAAGGAATGATCTCGCCCGGGGACGAGTCGGCTTCGGCAACCGATCGAGCGTCAACCGGTTCCGGACAGATTTCGTCGATTGCCGTACTGCCGTTCGAGAATCTTTCGGGTGATCCCACGCAGGAGTATTACGCAGACGGCATGACCGATGCACTGATTGCAAATCTCGCAAAGGTTGCGGCGATTCGTGTGATTTCACGGACATCAGTGATGCAGTACAAAGGGGCGAAGAAACCTCTCCCGGAGATCGCCAAGGAACTCCGTGTAGAGTCTATCGTCGAAGGTACTGTGCTTTGTGTAGAGAAACGCATCCGTGTTACCGCGCAGCTCATCGAGGCGGCATCGGATCGGTACTTGTGGGCAGAGAGCTACGATCGTGACCTCCAAGATATTCTTGGCCTGCAAAGTGAGGTTGCGCGCGCTATCGTCAACGAGGTGAACATAAAATTATCGCCCGATGAAGACCATCGGTTGTCGGTAACTGCCACGGTTGACCCTGACGTGCATCTATTGGTGCTCAAGGGTCGACACTATTGGGAGATCCGAACCGAGCGGAGCTTCCGTGACGGGCTCCGGTGCTTCCGAAAGGCACTCAAGAAGGATCCGGCTCACGCGCCCGCCTATGTCGGCTTGGCCGACTGCTACAACATGCTGGTGAACTACGGTTTCATTCGCGTAAGTGACGGGACGCCACAGGCGAAGGCCGCGCTCGAAAGAGCGCTCGAATTGGATCCCATCTCCGGCGAAGCCTACCGGGCGCTGGCGCAAATGAAATGGCAGTGTGAGTTTGATTGGACCTCGGCACACCAGCAGTACCAGCGT
>JADFIX010000534.1 GCA_022566435.1 Planctomycetota bacterium | reverse complement strand
TACAAGTGAACGGAGAATTCTCGGTTTTTCAGAAATCGATGATGCCATACCGGCGAACATTCCTTTGCGCTTAATTTGTCGCGCATCCCAATCTCATCCCCGCATTCTTCATGCCGCCTTCGAAGTTGGCTCCCTAAGAGGAGGCGCGTTCTCCGCGACCGGTACGGGTGCGCTTTCGTTCGTCGCACCGCGGTGTCTCTTCCGGGCTCCCGGTTGGAGAGGCGTCGTTTTCCTCATTCTAGGATCAGATACGCCCAGCGCCCAACGAGTCGCAAGACGACGATCGGGTGAGAGTTGTCTTTGCATTTCTGCAAAGTTCTCCCTATGCATGGACAACGTTAATTCTGGTCGGTATTTCCGGTCTGAGTGCAAATTCGGCGCAAAAAAAAAGCGGCCCGGCGGGGTTGACCGGGCCTTGGGGAACCGCCCAATGGGGGATTGGACGGCGAGTGAGCTCAATTCCATCCTCATGCAACTCTGAAGCGGGCATTCATGCACCATCCGCTAAGATCGCGTACAGGATGGGTTTCTTATCACACCATTCTAATTATACCACAGGGACGGTTAAAAATAAAGCTATTTTTCTGGGTTTTTGTTGTCCGCTATTTTAGCCAATTCGCCCATCGTCATATTGAATTAAAGCATTGCTTCATCTAATCATTCGGCATCGAATTATCAGTTGTGAAAACTATCGTTTTCATGCCAGCTTTGTCCGCGATCTCGCTGGTTCTTCGGATAGCGGTTTTTGGGCTGCTCGACTTGCGTCTCGGTGTCTTCGAAACTTGCGGAGGCATTTGTCGCATATTGCTGACAGTGTTGGCGGCAGCGGCTTAGCAGCCACAAGTTTCCCGTCTTGATTTGACACGCTCCGGTCGGGTTCTATCGTGTTCAGACGAGCCGATCGTTACGGGCTGCGGACAAGAGGCGCGAGTCCTTTGACCTGATCTCGACGGTTTTTACCCCGATAGGCCCGTTTGCGATGGTTGAGAGGCCGAGGATTAGCCAGAGCGTCTTGGTCGTTCTGTTTGGTGCTGTTGCGTTCGGGCAGCGACCCACCCCCATTGCGGACTCCGTGGATCAGGCATTGGTGCCCTACGGCATTTCTGAGCACGCAGTCACCATAGGGGGTCAGCTGGCGCATTTCTTCTCGGACGATCAGGGCACGGACGTTCTTCATGTCGTCGGCGGCTTTTCTTTGAATTTCGCAGATGCGGCGGGACTCGATTTGCGTAGTCGCGAGGCGGTCCTGTGGCTAACGAATCGAGAATACCAAGCGCGTCCCTACACTCATTTGCAGGTTTTCCTGTGGCAAGATGCCGAGGTGCGGGAGGTGGGCGACACCGTCACGAGTGGACCGGCGTTGTACATCACGCTCAACACGTTCGGGAAAATCAGGACAAGCGTGGATGACATGGCGTTCGAGGCTTCGTCCACCAGCCAAGTGTACGTGGAAGCCCGTGCGTTGCGCACAGCGATTGCCGCATCTGATCGGCACGAGCTCGACAAAGACTCGCCGTTTCTGGTATTCGACGCAACGGGTCTAGACTCGGGTCCGAAAAAGCCGAAAGTACGACCGCCGATCACGCTGCATTTCCCCGGGGAATTCCATAAATCCGAGGTGGATGGGCAGCGGGTGATCACCATTATCGGGGGCGCGTACATGTCGCGTGGTGACTCTTCATCCCGCGATTTCCTCGAGATTCGCGCAGATATGCTTGTCGTTTTTCTTCCGCCCGACGAGTCCAAAACGCTCGAGCGCGAGCCTGGAAAGGGCGGGCTGGGCCGCGAACGGCAAGGTCGGGCGTCGGATGTCGAAAGAGAGAAACGGACGACCGCGAGGCGGCGGCGCTCGTTTGACAGGCAAGATCTCTCCAGTCCGTTCGGCGATGAAGCCGTCGAAGCTGTGTACCTCGAAGGTGACGTCATTATGGCGCAAGGGCCGAACAAGATTCGCGCCTCCCGACTCTATTATGACTTTGTAGAGGAGAAGGCCCTGATACTGGATGCGGTCGTGCGCACGGAATTGACGGAGCGCGGGATACCGCTGAGCATTCGAGCGGCTGAAATTCGGCAATTGTCGACTAGGCGTTTCGTGGCGAGCGATGCGGTGTTTACCACAAGCGATTTCCACACGCCGCACTACCACATCGGTGCTGGCCGAGTCGAACTGACTGACCGGACGCCGTTGGGCTCGAGCGGCGCACGGGAGGGCATTCGCGCAGGTAGCTTTCAAATCACGGATGCGACGCTCAACCTGCACAACGTACCGGTCGCCTACTGGCCGAGTGTTCGCGGACGCCTCGATACCAGTGAGACGGCGATTCGCAGCCTCCGCCTGGGGTATAGCGACGACTTCGGCGTCGAGGTGGAAACCGATTGGCACCTGCTCAACGTCATGGGTCTGGAAACGCCCGAAGGCTTCGACGCCACGTTGAAACTGGACTATTTCTCCGAGCGCGGTCCGGCGATCGGCGTCGACGTCGACTACGAGCGTGACCGCTATAATGGCTTGATCCGAAGCTATCTCCTGACCGATGACGGCGTGGATTCGTTGAGCCGCGATCGGGAAAACGTGCCGACCCAGGACGTACGCGGACGTTTCCTTCTACGACACCGTCAGTACCTCGAAGATGACTGGCAATTGACACTAGAGCTTGCGTATGTTTCGGACGACAATTTTCTCGAGGAATTTTTCGAGAAGGAATTCGATAACGACAAAGCGCAGGAAACACTACTTTACCTGAAGAAACAGCGGGACAATTGGGCCTTTACCGCCCATGTGCAAGGGCGCCTGATGGATTCCACAACTGTGACCGAGCGGTATCCCGATCTTGCCTTTTTTCGCGTCGGTCGGACGCTCGGCGATTGGCTGACCTGGCATAGTCAATACAAGCTGGGGGTCGTTCGATATCGTCCCACGGATCAGACATTCCGTGAATTCCTCCGTGACGGCAAGCAGTATTCGTCGTCGTCGGTGGGACGCGTCGATTCGCGGCAGGAATTTGAGGCCCCAGTGGATGTGGGCCCGTTTCGATTCGTGCCTTTCGCGTCTGGCCGCACGACCGCGTGGGATGATTCACCTTTCGACGGCGGATTGGCGCGGTTGTTGACGGTGGCCGGCGTTCGCGGCAGCACCTACTTGTCGAAGGTGTCTCCGGGCGTGCGGTCGGCGTTGTTTGACATCGACGGCGTACGGCACATCGTCAAGTCGGATGTCGTCGCCTGGGTGGGGGCTTCCAATCGCGATCCGGACGACCTTTTCCCTTTTGATGAGCGCGTGGAAGGCGCTCAGGGGCTGAGCGGCGTCGCGTTGGGTTTGCGCCAACGGTGGCAGACCAAGCGCGGTCAAGGTGACAACCGCAGAACCGTGGATTTTCTGACGTTCGATGTGGAGGTCGGTTTCTTTGATGATCCGGATGGGGAAGCGACAACCAATGGCTACACTTCCTACGCTCGCCCCGAGAACGCCATTGCGAGGAACTACATCAATTCCTCTTTGGTCTGGCGGCTCAACGATCGAACGGCGCTGCTGAGCGAGATGAATTATGATACAAATGACGGTGAAATCGACATCTTCAACGTATCTCTTGCCGTGGAGCGACCGCCCCGCTTTAGCTACCTGCTGGGCTACCGCTATATCAAAGAGACGAATTCTAACCTGCTCGGCTTTGACATGAATTACCGGCTTACCGAGAAGTACACGATGGCGTTTCGTGAGCTGTTCGATCTTGCCCGTGGGGAAACCCTGGATTTTACGATCGCGATCATACGCAAGTTCCCGCGTTGGTTTGGTGCCGTGTCCTTCGAGTTGGATGAGCCCGAAGATGACTTCGGGATAAGCTTCAGTGTATGGCCCCAAGGACTTCCGCAAGCGGCCCTCGGCTCTCGTCGGTTTACCGGCCTCGCCAATACGACACGTCTCAAGCGCGACTGATTGCGAAATCCACCGACATGACAACCGTGGGGTATCCGCCCGCCCGCGGCAACTAGGTTTCGTGGTACAGCTTGGTGCGCGATTGTTGTTCGCCCCAAAGGGGCAGCGACATGTCAGCCTTGCGCCACGAAGGCGTGGGAAAGGAGGAAGAAAAAGTGACGTATTTCTGAAACCTTTCGTAGGAACCCTGCGGGTGCGATTCCCGTC
>JADFIX010000533.1 GCA_022566435.1 Planctomycetota bacterium | reverse complement strand
ATCGCTTCGGGATGCGCCGCGGCCCAGCGGTCGGGCAACATCTCCTCCAGACGCAGGTCGTCGGCATGCAAGCGGAGCAGAAGGTCGCGCACGTAGCACCACGGTTCGATCCGATGACGCTTGGCGCCGGCGAGGATCGTGCACAACACAGCCGCTCGCGGACCTGCCGCTTTGCTTCCCAGGAAAAGCCAATTCTTGCGTCCAATGGCTTGGTGTCGAAGCGTCCGCTCGCGCACGTTGTTGTCGATTGTAAGCCGTCCGTCTGCGGTGTAGCGACGAAGAGCCTGCCACTGGTTCTGTGCGTACGACACGGCTTTGCCCAGAGCGCTCTTGCGCAGCGCGCGAGATGCTAACTCGGCCAAGTAACGTTCCATGCGATCGAGCACCGGGACTGCTTCTTGTTGGCGAAGCGACAAGCGCGCTTGATCTGACGACTCACGCGACTGATCCTCGATGTCGTACATGGGCAAGGTCAACTCCGAGTTCGTCGGAAGGCGCTGGCAAGTGATCCATCCCGATTGCGGACTTTAAGCGGTTTGGGGAAAATGTGGAAATTTTGCTTGCATTCCGTAAATGACCCGTTCACGATGAGTTTACAGAATCGCTAGTCTGAACCGCATAGGGAATTCCACCTTTCAAAGAATCCGCATTCTCACGTCTTGCGGGCTCCGGCTGGCGACTGCTCACTGTTACTTTGAGACACAGTGTTTCCGTGGACCCGCCGGGTTCCACGGTTTTCCGTCGTGTTTGGTTTCCAGTTCCCTTAACTTGAAGGAGGTTTCAACATGAAACCACGCAGCGAAGAGAAGAAGAGTCGTTTCCGGATTGAGAAGCTGGAGGAGCGGATCGCGCCTTCGGCGATTAATGGGTTCGATACAGGGCGCGGGCATGGTCAATGCCACAAGGACCTTGGTGGACCCAACCCCGCCGCCGGCGGGAATCCCAGCCCCCATAGTTCGCTCGCACCGGACACGGCTGGAAACTGTCCTCGTGGTGCCGCCGGGTAGTCCAAAGGGTTTGGCAGGAGCCGAAGCACTGTGGGGTCACGTAGGGGGTCATCGACCGCTGTTTTCTTACTCGTGATCTCCGCTGTGCCCGGCTCCAATTCGGCACGGGGCATGCCGCCCCCTCCCACCATTTGCAGTTGGGTTTTGTTGTTTCTCTTACTTTGAGGAGGTTTCACCATGAAACCACGCAGCGAAGAAACGAAGAGTCGTTTCCGGATCGAGAAGCTGGAGGAGCGGATTGCACCCATTGTGCATCCGTTCGTGGGAGTATTAGGGACAGCAGCCGCAGCATCAGGAGGGGCAGCCGGAGGCACAGCGGCAGTTGGGGCCGGTGCTATTGGCGGCCCCGGCAACAGTCCTGATGGTGTAAGCCCGGTAAATGCGCCGGTGCCTCTAAACAATCCTGGCGTAGGTCCTGCTTAGTCACGAGACGGTCCGTCAGGAGTCGATCCTTCTTAACTGGTTGCGAGCCGAAGCGCAACGAGGGCACGGGGGGACACTGACCGCTATGCTTCTTGTCGTGATCCCCCAGTGCCTGGTTCATTCCGGGACGAGGCGTTCGCCCCGTCCCGAACCTTTCAGAGCAGCCAGCACATCGTTCAACTTCCTTGTGCACTGTCTGTAAGCCGGAAGATTGGGTGCAGCGCTGGTCGGTTGCTCGCGGAGCTCGATTCGATTGGAGCGAGCCGTCCATCTCGACGAACCCCTTGTGTAGCCAGCGCCATGAGCCAGCTTACCACCATTCCGCCGGCCCGCCGGCCCGAGTTGTCGTTGACTCCGTTGGGAGAGCGGGGACAGTACGTCGTCAAGGATCCACAGACACGCGAGTATTACACCCTGGGGGAGCAGGAGTGTTTCCTCCTGGAAAGGCTCGATGGCGAGCAGGCCAGGGAAGCCATCTGCGCGGCCTTCGAGGAGCGGTTCGGCGAGCCGCTGAGCGATGAGGAGTTGGACGAGTTCCTGGAGCTGGCGCGGGCGCGGGGACTTCTTCAAGAGGAACGACACGCAGACACGCAGACACGCAGACACGCAGAGAGTGATGATCGTACCTTATCTCCCCATCCCCGCGTCGCCCCCTCGCCGCGTCCCAAACAGAGCATCCTCTACTGGCGCAAGAGCTTTTTCGATCCGGATCGGCTCTTCACCTGGTTAGAGCCGAGGGTCCGGTTCTTCTGGACGCGCACCTTTTTCGTCCTCTCGGCCGGCTGCATTCTGGTCGCGGTCGCCTTGGTGTGGACCAACCGGCAGGAACTGGTGAGCTACTTTGCCCACGTTTTGCGCTGGGAAACGCTGGTGCTGGTCTGGTTGACGCTCATCGCAGTGACCACCTGTCACGAGTTCGCCCACGGGCTGACCTGCAAGCGCTACGGCGGTGAGGTCCATGAGATCGGTTTCTTGCTCTTGTTCCTGATGCCGTGCTTTTACTGCAACGTGTCCGATGCCTGGTTGTTTCGCGAGAAGTCGAAGCGTCTGTGGGTGACGTTTGCCGGCGGTTACTTCGAATTGTTCCTCTGGGGGCTGGCGGTCTTCGTGTGGCGGCTGACGCTCCAGCAAATCTTGGTCAACTACTTCTTGTCGTCGTCGGTTTGCTGCTTGATCTGCGTTTCTTCTTGCTTCCGGTAATCGCCGACCCACACGAACGATACGGCCCTAGCCGCCGCGGGTCGACAACTCTCTGGTGGGAAAGGGCGAACGTCGCCGCGCGAACGGGTGCCGCGAGCCGCTCGCGTCTTCGCCGCACATTCGCCAAACCTCTCTGAATCATCAGAGAGCGCCGGTCCCTGGGTTAACGCTCTAGCGGTTTACGGGCGTCGAGCGCTGGCCGTCAAAAGAACGGTGCATGCACGTGTCACGACACCGTTCAAATGGCGTCGCAGCCCTCCCAAACGACCTGGCAAGTTTGCGATGCGCTGACTCAATTGGTCGGCTGGTCCGGTCGAGCTTGCGCCGGCCGATGAATGGACCGGCTCCAGGCAATCGCGGAACCAAAGACGCTGATCGGCCTGGACTCAGGCCGCACGCGCGCTGCCCTCTCCGTGGCGCAAATTGGGGAGGGGGCTTTTGCTTTTTGTAGGCGATCTAGATCGGGCGGAGTAGAATGCGGGCATGGCCACCGAACCTGACAAGCCGAAACCCCACCGCAAGTGGCAATTCAGCCTGCGGACGTTGTTGGTTGTGCTGACGGTGCTTTGTGTGTTCTTCGGCTGGTTGGGGTGGAAGGTCCATCGGGTCAATGAGCAGAAGAAGTTGGTGGAGTGGGTTCGGGAGATGGGAGGAGCAGTTCACCGCTACTACTACCAGTTTGATGAGGACGGTAAGAGATTCCGCACCCAAGAAATCTCCGGAGTTGATCTTGCCGACTCGCAGGTAAGCAACCTGACCCCTCTAGCGGGATTGAAGAACCTTGAATGGTTGGACCTCAACAGAACGCAGGTCAGCGAAGAGCAAGTCGAGGAACTGCGCCAAGCGTTGCCAAACTGCTTTATCTGGTGGTCGCCACCCGACGCATCCCCATGACCACCGAACCCGCGATCCGCGAACACCACTTGCGCCCCGGGCGGTGTAGAATAACGCCAGCCGGCCGCGGCGAAGGAAGCGGGGGAGCTTTTGGAGGGACTAGAATGACGTCTATCAAATTGCCATACTCACGCGCCCGAGCGCGTCTCGATCATGTGCGGAAATGGGCAAATCATGCTGAGGCATTTCTACTTTCCATGTTCCTCACAGAAAAGATCATCAGACGAACCCTTGTCCAACTCGTCATCTGGAAGGGAAGTACGCCCGTCGATGCATTCAAGACTGTGAAGAAGCTGCAATTTTGGCAGCTCAAAGAAGAGTGGAAGAAGTACGATGAAGAATCACGCTCACTCAATGAGGTGATCGAAGACGACAATTGGAACGTGATCGATGCTGCCTCCAAAAAAAGAAACGATCTCGTCCATGGTTCCGGGCACGAAGCACAGAACGTTTACAGAAAACAGCTCGAAAAACTGCTCCCGGCACACGACGAAATTAAGAGAAAATTCGCTGCCAAATACTCCGGTTTCTATGGCTGGAGAGGAATGACGGACGCCGCTGGCAACCTCTACGTGTCACTGACCCACAGCGACCCCTCTACCTTCGGCGAGGCTAGAGTCGCGG
>JADFIX010000532.1 GCA_022566435.1 Planctomycetota bacterium | reverse complement strand
GATACGGTCGTCGGCCATCAGCTTTCGAATGTGTTTGATACGCAGGTACCGTGAACCCTCCAAGTCTTCGAGTTGAAGATCGGCGGCCTTATAGGCCTGGTACAACTCCTCGATCCCGCGACGAACGGTCCATTGCGGTTTGAAGGCCGGCAACATGCGGTGGATCTTTTCGAAATTGACGCGATAGCAGCGCTTATCCGGCCCGGCATCCGCGGCATATTCGACGCGGCTGTTGGGAACCGCGGCCTTGACCATCTCCGCGATATCCCGCACCTGAAAGTTGTCCTCGTCTCGTCCAACATTAAAGGCCTGGTTGTGAACGGACTCGATGGGTGCCTGCAGCACGCACAAGAAAGCCAGTGAAATATCGCCGATGTGCACCACCGGGCGCCATGGCGTACCGTCGCTCTTGATAAATACTCTGCCCGTCGTGTAAGCGAACCCCACGAGATTGTTGACCACCAGATCGCCCCGCAGCCGAGGCGAGACGCCGTAGGCCGTCGCGTTGCGAAGGTACGTCGGACTGAAGCGATCGTCCGCCATGATCGCCAGGTCTCGCTCGACGAAAACCTTGGACTCTCCGTACGGGGTCACCGGACGAAACGGCGCTTCTTCCGTCAGAATCTCATCCATCCCCCCGGCACCGTAGATACTACAGGACGAAGAAAAGAGAAACCGCCTGACATTTGCCGCCTTGGCCAGCTCCGCAAGCTTCATGGTCGCCCGATGATTGATATCGAAGGTGCAATCCGGATTGAGATCGCCAAGCGGGTCGTTCGAAATCCCGGCAAGATGTACCACGGCTTCGAACGAGGATAGGTCGTCGGGCTCCAGATCTCGCACGTCTTTGCGAATGACCGGCACCTCCGCCTCGTCACCAACGAAGGCACACCCCTCGAATAGAAAACTGTCCAAACCCACGATCTCGTGACCCGCCGCCTGGAACATCGGGACCGTCCTGGAGGTTGTCTTCAAGACGTTCCGCTTGCCGGGCGAGCCGCCCATGACGCGGTTCGTGGCGCGGCAGCTCGCCACGAGCCATTGGTTCGACCTGCGCGCCGCGCCCGGTGACCAATACACGCACGATAGTTCTCTCAGCCCCCGAACTTCCAGGGAGCGTTTCCTGAATTCCACAACGTTTCCAACAAGTACTTCTCCCGAAGCGTGTCCATGCATTGCCAAAACGACGTGTGCTTGTAGGCCATCAACTGGCCCTCGGCCGCAAGCCGTTCCAGCGGCTCCTTTTCCCACTGCGTGGCGTCGCCGTCGATATAATCCAGTACCTCGGGTTCCAGTACGAAAAACGCCCCATTGATCCAGCCCTCGCCGAGTTGCGGCTTTTCCTCGAATAAGGCAACACGGTCGCCTTCGAGCGTCAAACGCCCATACCGCGCGGCCGGGCGCACCGCCGTAAGCGTGGCGAGCTTTCCGTGCGATTTATGGAACGCCAACAGGGCATCAAGGTCGACATCCGACACCCCGTCGCCCCAGGTGAGCATGAATCGTTCGTTGTTGAGAAATGGTCTCAACCGTTTGATCCGTCCTCCGGTCATGGTTTCCTGGCCGGTATCCACCAAGTCCACCTTCCAGTCCGGGCGCGACCCGCCGTGTACGTCGACTGTGCCCTTGCGCAAATCGACCGTGAGGTTGCTACTGAGTGAACAGTAGTCGACCATGAATCTCTTGATCACTTCGCCTTTGTACCCGAGCGCGATGACGAAATCACGGAAACCGAAGTGGGCGTAGTGTTCCATGATGTGCCAGATAATCGGATGTCCGCCAATCTCCACCATTGGTTTCGGCTTGATCTCGGTCTCCTCCGCGAGCCGAGAGCCCTGACCACCTGCGAGCATGGCGACTTTCATGAAGCGTGACGTCCTTTCCTCATGTGCCCGAACGGTCCGCGGCCTGCGCGACCGGGCTCTTTTTTTCCATGTAATCCGCCACCCCATCTTGCCAGGCGGCCGGCCGATGTCCGGTCAGCGCCGTGAATCCCGTGGTATCCAACACCGAATACGCGGGACGATTGGCGGGACGGTTCAATTCAGCCGCGCTGATTGGCGTCATCGGAACGTCGCCCCCTGCTCGATTCACGAGATCCGCCGCGAATTCGAACCAGGAACACTGCCCCGCATTGGCGAAATGCACCGTGCCCGTCGCACCGACATCCAAGAGACGCCCGACTGCGTCGGCGAGGTGCGGGGCATATGTCGGACTTCCGACCTGGTCGGAGACGACGCGCAGGGACTTGCCGGCAGCGACCTGATCGAGGATCGCCGTCACGAAGTTTCGCCCACCGTGGCCGAAGAGCCAGGATGTTCGAACGATCAAATGCCGGCAACCCGACTCGCGCACCGCCTGTTCCCCCATCCACTTTGATCGACCGTAGATCGAAAGGGGATTCGCGGAATGATCGGGCAGATACGGCACATCGCTCTGTCCGTCAAAAATAAAGTCCGTGCCAAAGTGGACCATCGTGGCACCCGTTTCCACGCAGGCTGCCGCCACGTGCACTGGTCCGTCCACGTTGACCGCCAAGGCGTGCTCACAACGGCTTTCGCACCCGTCGACGTCCGTAAAAGCCGCTGCGTTGATAACGGTCGAAACGGCATGTTCCTTCAGCAGCACACTCACCGCTTTGCGATCGCAAATGTCGATCATCGGTAGGTCAAACCCTACCAGCCGTCCGCCGGCTTTTTCCACCGGCTTCAGAAGGGTACTCATGAGATCTCGGCCTAGCATTCCCTTGGCACCAAGCACAAGCACACCGCCCGCTCGCCACACGGTAGTGCTCATTCGGGTTTCACCGTGACGCCGCCGCGACCATACTGCTTCTCGTAGTATTCCTGGTATTCTCCGGTCTTGATGCGCTGCCACCACTTCCGGTTCGCCAAATACCACGCCACCGTCTCTGCGAGTCCGTCGTCGAAGTTCATGCGAGGCCGCCACCCGAGTTCCTTGGTAATCTTTGAGATGTCCACGGCGTATCGCCGGTCGTGGCCGGGTCGATCCGTGACATACTCGATCATGTCCTCGTCGCAATCAAGATGGCCGAGGAGTCGTCGTGCTATCTCGATGTTGGGGATTTCGCATTCGCCGCCAATGTTGTAAACTTGGCCGGGCGTACCGCGTTCGAGCACCGTCAGAATCGCCTCGCAATGGTCCTGCACGTGGATCCAGTCGCGAACGTTCATGCCGTCGCCGTAAAGAGGAACCTTGTTTTTTTCAAGAAGATTCGTAATAAACAGCGGGATGAGCTTCTCGGGAAACTGGTAGGGTCCGTAGTTGTTAGAGCAACGCGTGATCAAAGTCGCCATGCCGAAAGTGTGGTGGTATGCGTGCACCAAGTGGTCGGCCGCGGTCTTCGACGCGCTGTACGGGCTGTTCGGGGCGACCGGTGTGGACTCCGTAAATTTTCCCGACGGCCCCAGCGACCCGTACACTTCGTCGGTGGACACCTGCAGGAAACGATTCACTTCGTGAGCCCGGGCCAGATCGAGCAGCACCTGCACGCCGATCACATTGGTGCGAACAAATTCCTGTGCCCCCAGAATGCTGCGGTCCACATGGCTCTCCGCAGCAAAATTGACAATCGCCTCGATGCCGTCGCCCAATATCGGTGCCATGGCATCGGCATCGCAAATGTCGCAACGAACGAACCGGAATCGCGCATCTTCCGTGCAGTCCGCAAGGCTTTCCAGGTTGCCGGCGTAGGTCAACTTGTCGACCCCTACGATCTGCGCGCCTGAACGGGCCCGCAGCAGGTGCCGCACGAAATTACTGCCGATAAACCCGGCCGCGCCGGTCACGAGTATGCGGGACATGGTCACCTCGTCCTAGGTTGGGCGACAGGATCTAGAGTGGTCGATTGGTCGATCTTATTGGCGCCGCCATCTGCGACGAGTCGCCATGCCTTATCCAGGGACTCGAACGTTCCCGCGTCCGTCCACCATCCATCGAGAATATCGTAGGTCATGATCTCCTGATCGAGGTAGGCGTTGTTAACATCCGTGATCTCGAGCTCTCCCCGGCCGGACGGCTTCAGCGTACGAATGATTTCGAATACCTGGCGATCGAACATATAAATTCCGATCACCGCCAGGTTGCCTTTTGGCTTGGACGGTTTTTCTTCAATCCCGACAATACGACCATCGCGCAGTTCGGCCA
>JADFIX010000531.1 GCA_022566435.1 Planctomycetota bacterium | reverse complement strand
AACAACCCCGCGGCGAAGAACACGGACAGGGATAGCAGAAAGAGACGCAGACCGAGACGCCGGATCGATCCCGGATCGGGAAGAGGTGCAAGGGGCTGGACTTCGCTGCTGGATTCCATAGGCAAGCCTGACATGCGGGACGGGCCGAGCTGCCGTGACGCCTTATCGTAAGGAATACCGTCCCTCCGACACACACGCACCCTGTGCAGCGCCATAAGTGCTGCAGATATTGGCTTCCCGCCTGGACCTGCCTACAGCACCAGGGCGTCCGCCGGCTGATAGGCGCTGGTGCGCGGGTCCCACCTCTTGCCGCACTTGTCGCTGATCACCACCCACTCGCCCGCGCTCAGGTTGCCCTGGTGGTGGTAATTGAAGCGCCGCAATCCCGCCGCCTCGGAGGCGGTGCTTCAGGGAATCCTGTTCGGGCGCACGGCCGCGCTGCTTGCCTTGGGGTGCGCGTGCCTGAGTCCGACGTTGCTTGCCCACGGACGACTCGTCACGACGGATCTGCCCATTACCCTGGCATTCATCACCGTACTTATCACGTATGCGCGCTTGCTCGGACGGATTACGTGGGGACGGTTGCTTTGCGCGTTACTGGCAATCGACGCGTTGTGCCTGGTCAAGTTTTCGTGGCCCGTGGTGGCGCCGCCGCTCATTGTCATGGCGGCTTGCGCTGTCATCAGACGCCGGCCGATCGCGTTTGCGCTTCGGCCGCTCAGGCGCTCAGTCCACGTCGACGGCGCGCATAAGGAATTCGCGATCAACCACCGCGGCGGGCGGATGCTCGTTTTCGGGCTTATCGCACTATTAAGCCTCACTTCGATGTACGGCGCCATCTGGTGCTGTTATGGGTTGCGGTACGCGGCAAGTGCCGAGGGGGCAGCGGCGCAGGCTGGGCTCACCGCGCAGGGGAGCCGGGGGCGCGAGGTGGCGACGGAGCGTCAGGCCGCATGGGACATGACCATGCGCGATAAATCCGGCAAGCCGCTGAAGGGGCTGGTCGCCGATTTCGTTCGCTGGGCACGCGATCGCCGGTTCCTGCCGGAGGCTTACGTGTACGGCTTGGCTTTCACGCGAAAAACGGTCGAGGGCCAGGTGACCTACTTGCTCGGGAAGACCCCTGATGGGGGCCGGCTCAGTTATTTTCCCATTGCTTTCGCGATCAAGACGCCCATTGCGATTTTTCTCCTTCTTGGCGCGGGCATTGCGGCGGCGTGGGGGCCGGCGAAACTACGCTGCCGCGATCCCGTTCTGATGTGCGGTTTGGTCACCTTTGTCATCACGTATCTGGCGGTGATCGTGTCAAGCGACCTAAACCTGGGGCACCGTCATCTGCTGCCGTGCTACGCACCGTTCATGATCCTATGCGGGCGCGGCGCGGCCTGGCTGAGCCACAAGATCGCACGTTGGTTCGTGCTCGCGCCAGTCGGCCTTCTGGCCTACGCGAATATCTCCATCTATCCGCACTATCTCTGTTATTTCAACGAGCTGGTCGGCGGACCGGCGAACGGTCATCACTATCTGCGCGACAGCAACATCGACTGGGGGCAGGACCTGAAACGGCTTGCCGATTTCGCGCGACGGCATCCCGCGGACAAGATCAAGTTGGCGTATTTTGGCAGCGCTGATCCGAAAAAATACGGCATCGAATGTGAAATGATGCCCAGTCAGCTCGACTTCGGCGGCACGCCCGCAGCGTTAACCGCCGGTACTTATATCGTGAGCGCCAATCAGCTATGTGGTCTGTACACACGCCAGATTCGCGACTCGTTCTGGCAGCGCGAGATAAATCAGCAACAGTATCGCACCATGGCGGAGCGGTTTTCCCAACCTCCACGGAACGACCTGACCAATACACAACGCGCCGCGCGTGACCGCGCGAAACGGAGATTCGAAGAGGCACAGCGCTGGCTCCTGCTGAACCGGTTAAGCCGTCGCGTTCCCGACGAACGGATCGGATGGTCGATGTTCGTCTTTCGACTTTCCCAAACCGACGTGGATTACCTGGTGCGCAATCCGAAACACGCCCCCGAGGGCACCGCAACTACCGACTAGGAGAAGAAACGTGTCAGGAAGAGTCTTTTCGGTCTCCTCGGGGGAGTCCGTGCGCGCGGAGGGCGCAGTGGCAGACGGATCACGCGCCGATTCAAGACCCCCTTCTATTTCATCGAGTAAGGCGCGGCGTTGCCAATCCAGGTGCCTTGCTGGACGTGCACGTTGGTTTGGCCGATCAGCTGCACGTTACTGGCACGCTCGAAGACCATGACGAAGTCGGAGCCGCCGAACTGGAAATAGCCCAATTCTTCTCCCTTGCGGAGGGTGACGCCGACTTCCGCGGTAATCACCACGGACGAGACCTGGGCCATCCCCATCGGCAGGCAAGCCACCAGGCCGATCGGAGAATCAATCACGATCAGGCCGCGGCTTTGGACAAATTGATAGCCCGTGTTGTCCAAAGCATTCAAGTGGTTCACCGGCTTCCCTTCGACGAGGACTTGATTCACATCGACGTTCAGATACGCCTGTCCCTGGATGATCCGGGCTTCCAGAATCTTGCCTTGAACCGGCGTATGCCAACGGTGGTAGTCGTAGGTATTAAGGAAGCTGTGGGTGAAGATCCCGCCCTTGAAGCGGTCCGCGTAGGCGCTGTCCCTCAACAATTCGTGGATAGACCACTGAATGCCTTTGGACATGACGATGGCGGGCGGTTCTTGATCTACGGTGATCTGTGAATTCTCACTGATTTGCCACGAGCCTACGAAAGTGCAGTCGGCCGGAGAGACCAGAACGCTGTCGTCGTGCGGGCACGCCACCGGACGCATCCCGGGCTTGACATGACGCGCGAAGAATTGGTTGAAGGTTCTGTAGGCTTTGTAGTCTTCCTCCGGGAGGAAACTGGCCGGCGGGGGCATGTATTCTCCCCAATTAAAGAGCGGGTCATTCTTGAAAGTCTTGACCTCCTTGGCGGATTCCGTGGTATCCAGGTAACTTCCCCAGGAAGTCGCGAACTCCACGATCCATTTGGACAAGGGGGTCAACTCGTCGGCTTTCTCGCCCGGTGCGATCGGACTCTGGTGTCTCTTGACCGGCGGCTGATCCAGGAAAAAATAAAACTCCACGATTTTAAGGTACACCAACCGCGGGTCGGCGCTTGACACTTTGGGCGCCCAGGTGACAAGGTCGTTGATGTAGTTGAGGTAGTCATTCAGGTCCTTGATGTGCTTGATGCTCGGCACCTTGTGCGACTGAGCGATTCGGATGGCTTCGTTAAAGTCGTTCTTCCAATGATGCCGTTCAATCAGTGTGACGAGTCTTTCAACAATCTCGTGCATGGCGGTCTCCTTTGCATGGGTGTGAGGTAGACTTCGAGTCTGCGACCATATCATCGCCGGCCCGTGGAATATCCCTCGTGACTGTCGAAGAACAATGACTATGCAGCCAGTATAGGACGGCAAACACAGATGTTCTCTTTCTGCAACAGAAGTTGCCGTCTCATGTGAAACGATTCGACGGCCCTCGCTCTTTCGGACGTTCCGGTCCATTCAGTCTGTATAAACCGGTTCAAACCCGTCGACCAGGCTGCGCGCGGATGGTCCGCCCGTGCCCAGAACGGTGGCGCACGCCAGCCGGCTTTCGCACGCAAGTTGTTTCGAGGGCAACCGCCCCGCCAACGCCGTGGCCTATAGCCCAACACCCGACGCGCGTTGCGGGTCCCTTAGTTGGCAACCCGGAAACACGACTTGGTTGTACTAACCGGTGTGTGCCAATTCAATAGGCTATACGAATGGCGCCTAAATAATTGACACAAGATCTAGGGTCCATGGTCCAACCAGACCCGATATAGAGTAAGTTAGCATTTCGACGGCCGGAAGAAACCAAAAAAAAAAAACGGAGGATAAGCCATGACACGTGGAATAATGGGTGGCATGATGCGTGGCATGGTCAAGCGAAGCGCCGCCATGTTGCCGTAGCGTCGGCACGCCGGCGTCCGACACTGTCGGGCTTGGGCACGGCACCCATGACCGCACGACACGCATGATGTGCGGCGTAACGAGGCACTAGAGCATTTCCCGTTAATGTGTTCCGTCATATCCGCATCCGGTGAAGAATCCGTGGCAGTCGTCGGGCGTGACCGAGCGCATGGCGTCGCCCACGGCTGTGACGA
>JADFIX010000530.1 GCA_022566435.1 Planctomycetota bacterium | reverse complement strand
GTCGCTCAATTCGAATTCGTCGCTGATGGTATCCGCCCACCGCGACAGCATGGAACGCAACAGCTTCTGCGAGGGCCAGATGCCGTCGGCGCGAGCCGGCCTGTTCGATTCGACAGGCAGTTCGGAGATGGCTGACGGGCGGGAATCGAGTGTCTGCGGGTCCGCATCAGAGGCCGAAGTTTGTGCAAAGACAACAAATGGGTAAGCGAAAAGCAGAAGCAGAGCAGACATTGATAGGGTCTCCCTTCAAGCACGGTCTAGTGCTCCGGCACAGCTTAAACGATGGATTGCGCCGGGTGGCATGGGTCCCGGCGCGCCGGGATTTGCCCGTGCTCATTCGATCGCCGACACGGGTCCCGATGTCACCCATCAAATTACGTGCGTCGGAGCACAAGAGCCCTTTCCACAATCTCTCAGTTGGCCGCAGATGACGCCGTCATCCTGCCGATACAACAGCGGTATCGGTCTACCTTAGGAGGAAGACTTGAACGCCGACCGTATTGTCTCCATTATTGTACCGACTTTCAACCGTTTCGAGCGATTGCGAAGGTGTATCGAAGCGATCCGCGCGACTGTCGGTCGTCCGCACGAGATCCTCATCGTCGACGGTCGGTCAACCGACGGCACACGCGAGTGGTTAACCGATCAAGCCGACATTCGGATGATTGCCGAGGCCCGGCGAGAAGGCGCGGTCAAAGCGTTCAACAAGGGTTTTCGTGCGGCGACAGGGTTTTTCATCATGTGGCTCAACGATGACGCCTACCTGCTGCCCGGTGCAGTCCAGGCCGCCGTCGACCTGTTGGAGAGGCCGGATTTGTCCGACGTGGGGATGGTGGCCTTCTACCACAACTGGCACAGCGATAGAAACGTGCTCGATCGTGTACAGCGCGGAGGAACCACGTTCGAGCTGTGTCATGTACGCGGCTACCTCTATGCAAACTTTGGATTGCTTCGACGGAGTCTTCTCCAAAAAGTGGAATTCGCCGATGAACAATTCTTTTTTTTCGGGTTTGATCCCGATCTCGCATTGAAAATTCAATTGAACGAAGGCCTCAGGGTGGTCGGCTGCCGTGAGGCACTTATCGAACATGACCAGCATCACGACGAACGGAAGCATGTCGACCTGGCGGCTGGCCGGGACGACAACGCAAGGCTTTTCGCCAAGTGGAACCTCCCGGATCCTGGAGACTATGCCGACCCTCGCCCCGGCTACCTCAACATGCTGGAAGAACGCCGTTTGCTCTAGCCGCGGCGGCCGAGCCATGCCGGTAGCACGGCGGGTGGTGATTTTCGCGAAATCTGACGTACCGTGTACACTTCGCTTCCATGAGCCGCACCTTCGGCCCGTTGAAAATCCTGATCGCCCTTGCCCTCGGCACACATGTTTTTTTGGTGGTGGCCGTTCGCTATCAGACCGGATACATAGACACGTTCGCGTATCAGTCTATGGATAGCACCGAATACTTTCAGATCGCACAGAACGTGGCGGGGCGCGGAATCTTCAGCCAGGCCACCGAGCCGCCGTACAAACCGGACACCTGGCGCACGCCGGGGTACCCCTTGTTCCTCGCACTCATCATGAAGTTCGGCGGCGAGTCGGAACCAGCGCTCGTCATAGTCCAACAAATACTCGGCGTCATGAACTTGATTCTTTTTTTCCTGGTGGCCCGGTTCTACATGAGTGAACGCCGCGCTTGTGTTGCGGCCGTCATTGTGCTCATCGAGCCGTATCACCTCTATTACTCGCTTTGGCTTCTGGCGACGACATTGTTCGTGACGGTTCTAATGCTGACGTGGTATGCATACGAGCTAGCGATTCGACGCGGTACGGTCTGGCGCTATGGCGTTTTGGGTGTGCTGTGCGGCTTCCTGGTATTGGTTCGCCCGGTGGCGATTCTCGTTCCGATAGCGCTATTGATCGGACTGTTCTTGCGTCGGGCCAGACCGGAATCTGAACATCGTCAGCGTTCCGCGTCCGGATTGATACGATGGTGTCGGATGGGCATCTACGTCGTGGCGTTTTCCGCCGTGGTGATGACTTGGATGGTAAGAAACTGGGTCGTCGCCGGTCATTTCGCCCTGTCAGATCAGGGCGGCGTGGTCCTGGCTTATTTCAAGGCCGCAGAGGTGGAGTTGTGGCGGCAGGGGCGGGCGGCCGACCGATTTACAGAGACCTCGCTCAACCCAGCCTTGGCCCACGACCCGCACACGATTTGGGACGAAATCGACCGCCGCCTCCGCGACCGGCTGAGTGACCTGTCACCCGCGCTTCTCACCGAGCTCTCGTGGCGGAATCTCGCCCAGGGAAACAAGACGACGGCCGATTCCTTCCTGGCTTCGGCGGCGCTGACGGACGTCGGGCTCTCGATGATGAGTTCGTCACCATTTTCGACAGCCGCCTGCTGCGTCATTCGGTGCGGTTCGATCCTGATGTTTCCCTTGGGTCAGGTCCTAAATCCGCCGTCAGGAACGGCGAATCGGCGGATGCGCCGACTCCTTCTATCGATTCCCTACGTGGGGCTTCTTCTGCTTGTCGTCATTTCGATGACTCGGCGATTTCGGTGGAATTCGCCGGGTGATGACCGGGAGGCGTCCGATGGCGAGAACCGCCGTGGACGACTCGGTCTTGTCCACGGAGTCCTCGTCCCGGTCTACTTCCCTTTGGCCTGCACGCTAGCCCTTCTTGCCGCCACGACGCCGCAACTTGATCCGCGATTCAGGGTTCCGATGATTCCGTTTCTGGCGTTTCTTGCGATTCTGCCGCCGAAGGCTTGGTCAAAGGAAGCGAACACGTCGCCACCCGAGGAATAGCGGCAAAAACTACTCGCCGTTCGCTGTGGGCGAATCTTGCGTTTTATCGCTCTCGGGGCTGGTTTCATCAGGCCGGTTGCCATCCGAAGCCACCGGCTCATCGTCGTAATAGTCCTCATCGTCGTATTCCGGAGGCAGAAGCCACAGGTGAACGAGATACGAGAAGATCGTCGCGCTGAGTAGCGATCCGAAACGGTCCGCATTTGTCAATTGATACGCCGAAAACTTGAAGAAGAGGTAAAACGTCAGAACGACGAGCGCCATGACGATCAGGAAGACTTTCCAGAATATCACACGGTCAAACGGTAGTTTATTCAGAAATGCAACGAACCATCCCATAATCTTTTCCCGTTCTTGGTACGTGGCGTCCGACCGGTGTCCGCTCCGAGAACGCCGCTAGTCTTGTGTTGTTGCTTACGGCAAAAGCCGATGCCGGTCAAATCGAATGGGGCTCGGCGGGGAACCGCCGCGATTTGAATTCGCTGTACGGGACCGGGGGTTTCTGTCAGCACGGCGCCCGATCGGGTCTGGCGCGCCATTTGCCGGAAGAAAGTCGGCGATGCCGGGCGCAAATCGCGCCTTCCGCCGCACCGGCGACCGGTGGCCGTCGATACGCAACGCTTTTATACTTGGCGATCGGGAAGGCTCCCGTGAGTGCCTTCCCGCCCATTATTGCGAGGTAAACGACAATGAAGAAGGATCGACTTTTCACCCCCGGCCCGACCATGGTGCCCGAAGAGGTGCTTCTGGAGATGGCTCAGCCCATGCGGCACCATCGGACAGCATGGTATCGCAAAATGGCGGAGGAATTGCATGGACTCCTGCAATACCTATTCCAAACCGATGCGTCCTGCATCACATTTACCGGTAGCGGAACGTCCGCGATGGAGGGGGCCATCGTCGGGTGCTGCCCCGCCGGCCACAAGGCCCTCGTATTTTGCAACGGAAAATTTGCGGAACGATGGGCCAAGATCTGCGCGGCCTTTGGAATCGATCACACGGTGGTCGATGTGGAATGGGGCTTGGGGGTCAAGGCCCAAGACGTGACCGGGATGATGGACGCCGATCCGAAGATCGACACGGTGATCGTCGTCCACAGTGAAACGTCGACGACGGCACTGAGTGACGTGGAGGCAATCGCGAAAGTCACGCGGAAGCGAGGCGCGTTGCTCCTTGTGGATGGCATTACGGCCGTCGGTGCGCTGCCGGTCAAGATGGACGAATGGGGGGTTGACGTCTATGTCACCGGCTCACAAAAGGCGATGATGCTTCCGCCGGGGCTGGGCTTTGCGGCGGTCAATGACCGCGCGTGGGAGCGGATCGATTCAGGAAAAACGCCGACGCTATACAACGATCTCAAAGCCTAT
>JADFIX010000529.1 GCA_022566435.1 Planctomycetota bacterium | reverse complement strand
ACTGGGACTCTTTGGCCTGGGCATCCACTATCTCGGCGGACCGGCACGATTCTGGGAAGGGCTTCCCGCGGATCATCGCATGCCGCTGGCGCCGTTGAACTATCCACCCAAGCTGCATGCCGTCGGCGACTTCTGGAACGACGCCATGGTCGGCACCTTTGCCTTCTTCTGCATCAACCAGGGCGTGCTGATGCGCTTTTTGTCGGCCAGGTCGGTCCGCGACGGCCGCAAGGCGATGTTCTTCGTCGTGCTCGGGGCGTCCGTATGGGTGGATCGGATGACGGCCAGCATTCGTAGCACCACGATCGACAATATGTCTCTTCAAGATTTCCGACATGCCAATACGGAAGCCGACCTAGCGCGTGCATTGCACGCGCAAGGCAAGTTATCGGAGGCCGAGCCGAAGTACCGCTCCGCCGTGCTGACGTTTCAACGGCTCGGACGAACCAAGCCCGATAAACTGGGGAGAGCGCTTCTGGGGCTCGGACGGCTCCTGATCCAAGTCGAAAAAGCCAAGGGCGCCGAGCCCGCCGAAGACTCAGAAAAGGCGGTCGAAAAAGATATGGCCGGCGCAGAGGCTTATCTAGTCGAGGCCCTCGCAATCTTTCGCGACGGGAGTTCGACATGGCAGGAGCAGCAAAAGGAGGCCCTACAATCTCTTCATTGGCTTTACACCGAGATATGGGAAGAGCCGGAACGGCTCGCCGAAATCAACCGTGATCTTCTAGCGCTCGCCGTAGGAAGGACTACGCCCGTCACAAGCCCCGCATCGTCGTCGCCATGAACGTGGTTTTGGGCTACAATACGATCAGACGAATGTCCAGCGTCGACTTCGCGGCGAGCCGGATCCCAGCCATTCGATTGACGGCAAGGAATGCCGAAAACCTCGCCGAAATGAATCGAAGTCCGCAGTGGAGGGCGCTAAGAGCGTGACGTCGGATCAAGACGAAACCGTTGTGCTGGTTCAACACCTCCGTGAGGGCGGCGCGGACGTGGCTCATCTACTCGATCAGGTGTATCGGGAGCCACTCTTGCGATTTTGCTGGGGTTATCTCGGAAACATGGAGGAGGCGGAGGATGCCATTCAAGAAATATGGTTCAAAGTTCTTACAGCCAAGGAAGTGCCCGATAACTTTAGGCCGTGGCTCTACAAGGTCGCACGCAACCATACCCTGAACATGCTTCGGCGTCGCGCTAAGAATAAAGACGGGCATGTTTTTTCGGGCGTATCGCAAATTGAAGAAGTCATGACCGGCCATCTCACTCGGATGGAAAAGGACGAGTTGCATTCGCGTGTCCGGGCCGCGGTCAATGGTTTGCCGGAGTCTCAACAAGAAGTCCTTCGTCTTCGCTACGTCGAGGGACTGTCACGCAGCGAGATCGGCGAGATTCTCGACCTGAAAGAGGCGATCGTGAAATCACGATTGTTTGAGGGAATCAAGAAACTTCGAGAATGCGCCCCTGACCTGTTAAGTACGTAACAGAGGCCTTGTCGTCATCAGGCACGCTTCGTGTTTCGCGTCGTTCGCCAAGATGATGCCGCCGCCTTGGGCTGGAATTCGCAAGAGAAAAGTTCGGTCGAACACGTCTCGCGCATCGCTTCGTACGCGTCTCTTAAAAAAAAACGAGCTTTGTACACGGCGGGTTGGCCCTGTTCGGGCACGTCTTTGGCCCAGTCACGGGAGCATCCAGAATTCCAACCGCACACCGAGACGGACGAAAATCCGCGTTTTTGGGGTTGTTCGGCCGTGTTTCGCCAGGGCGATCCACTGATGTCGATCGACGGACGAGTTCACTCATCCTTGATGCGCCTTTCCCGAAGACCCTATATTGATGCACCTATTAGGTTCAATTCCTCAAGAGGCACCATTTGCGATCCGATGTACGCCAAAGTCGATAGTGCGACTGTAAACTTAGTTGTTTTTTGGAGATAGAGCCGATGGGAACGATCAACAGAGGTAGTGCTGGTTGGGGTAGCAACAATGTGGGTGCGATTATCGGCGCGAAGCCGAAGTCGGACGTCAAGGTTTCACCGAACTATCGTGCGTGCTCGACCACGTTCCAGTCCAAGATTCACTCGTTCAAGACCCTGTTCAACCAGACGTGCGGTGCGGCCAAGGGCCCGCGTCCGTCGACGGCCGTCCTGAACACTTTCGCGAATTGGATCGACAAGGGAGCGATCGTCCAGACTTGCACGGGTGCGCAGGTCAGTCGTTGGGCCCGTCAGTGTAAGAAGAACTACAACACGCGCACCGGAACACCCACGACCTGTCGCAACATTCTGGCGACGACGTTCGGCAAGAACACGATCAAGGCCGTGGCCCGCACCAAGACCGGTTCCTACATGGTCGCCACGACGCCGACCTGGAAGGGCAAGCCGTTCTGCTTCCCCAAGTAAGAACGTAAGCCGCGCGTACGCACGTCACGTGGGTGCGCCACAGATTGAATTCAAAGGGAGGCGACTCGAAAAGAGTCGCCTCCTTTGTTTATTGCTGTGGATGGCGCACCGTCCGTGGTTGCCGTTGGCATGCAAGTCCATGGCGTGTACGCTCTCGGCCTGGCGCTTGTGAGTGGTGCACGCGAATGCTGATTCTAGTTGAATTTGACGGTGTCTTGGCAGACGTACGGGCGGTTTACTACGCCGCTCACCGCTGCGCGGCTGGGGAATCCGGTTGGTCCCGGCTCGATGAGTCGACGTTCTGGCGTTTGATTCGGACGAAGGGTCGCCAAGGCGGCTTTCTCCCCGGCGCTCGTGTAGGGCTTGTCGCGTCCTATCGCACACGATTCGAGTTGGAAGTGGAGGCCACCGAAAACATCGACCAATTCGAGTGGAGACCAGCGTGCGCCGATGCCCTGCAAAGACTTTCTCGGCACGGTTCTTGTGCCGGCGTTACGGTCGGCTCCAATTTGGACGCGCGGAGGGCCAGCCTCAACCGCAGCAGGATCGGCGATTTCGTGGATCGGCTCGACGGTCTCCACGAGGATCCAAGGCGCCGTCCGGGCGAGTTGACGATGCTGGCGACAGGGCAGCCGCGGACCATGGTGGTGGCTGCGGGTGACGCTTTGATCCGGGCTGCAGGTCAGGCCCAGTTGTTTTGCGTCGGCGTCTCGTCCGGATATTGCTCGGCGCGACGATTGCACCAAGCCGGCGCGGACGTGGTCTATACGGAACTGGAAGAACTCGTCGATTCGCTGGATCACAGGGCGCCCGACCTGATTCGTGCCGGTCTACTCCCGCCGAGCGGGTTCGAATCGTAGGCACGTTGGGGAAAGCAAGGAACCTCCGTGTCGGCGGTTCGCACGACACTTGACCACACCTTGATCCAATCGAGCCAAGATCAACCGTCACGGCGCCCATCGTGGGAAAGCTAAGGATGCAAGCGAATGCAATCGGACGGTCTACGCCGGGCTGGGTGCGGCGGGCGCCGTCTCTTCGAGAAGCTCGACATCGAGGAATTCGGCCAGTTCCTCGGACAGCCGTCGGGCGGTCTCCAGGCACCATGTCTCGCGGATAATGGACCGACCCACGCGTTCGACGATATAAACCCGGTGTCTCTCCAATCCCTGGCCCATACCATCCATAGAACGCTGGTCGGTGAGCAGGGCGACGGCCTTGGCTTCGATGTTCTCATTGATTCTTGCGCCAGGGAAGAAGAACCCCCATCGACGGCTGATCACACCGGATTTTCGGTCGACGTGTACGATGGATACCCAGGACGCGCATGCCACGGCGGTGGCCGCGCTCAATGAGGTCAGGGCGAGCATGGCCATGGGATGATGAACGATGCTTAGCTCATGGATCAGTATGAGCACGGCGCAGCCCAGCAGCGCCGTGCCGCCGAGCAGGAATCGGACCGATCGATTGATCGTCGGGACGGCGACCTTGTCTTCGCTGATTTGTCGTAGTAGTTTCATTGCCACCTCGATCGATCGACTCGTTTGAACTTACTCTGAAGCGCACTCATATTCGGACTCTTTGACCGGAGAGATGTTTTCGTTCGTGCCCGCGTATCGATTCTACGATACGTGGAGCGCGGAAGCGGGCTGCTTTTCCAAATGATTTGACGATATCGGACTTTCGTCGTGAATTGGCACCTGGTTCGTAGAGATTTGGTAAAGGACTGTAAGCCCCCACCCTAGCCCGCATTTCTCACCACATGGATAGAAAAAGGCTGCCCTTT
>JADFIX010000528.1 GCA_022566435.1 Planctomycetota bacterium | reverse complement strand
CGCAGCTATGAGGCGATGTTTGAGGCGTACTGCCGGATTCTGCGTCGATGCGGCCTGGATTATTTGGCGGTGGAGGCTGAAAGCGGGCCTATCGGCGGCGAAACCGGTCCCACGCTGAACACCGCCTCGGGGTCGCTCGGAACAAGCGTGGCGATCGGGATCAGCCGCGAGCGGTCCTGCGGGTCCTGCTGAAGCACGGAAATCTCGATGTCGGATATCTGGAAGGCGATATCGCTGGCCGCCCCGATGGTCACCGCCCCCGAGAGCCGGGCCGCGATGGTCTCACGGGTAATGCCGCTGGTCGACGAGAACTCCGCGACCCGGCTGACCGCCTGGTTGTAGGTGCGGGACATGGCCATGCTGGACTGCTGAGTGTTGGCCGTGGAATGCTCGAAGGCGAATCCGACGCTGCCCTCCACTTGAACCCCGCCATACCACCCTTTGTCGAAACCGACTTTGGCCGTGACTTTGGCCTCGGCGTGCCCGGCGTAGGTGATCGTCCTGGTGCTGCCGAGCGATGAACTGGTGTCGCGCTGCAACGTGTTGCTGAAGGTCTCCTGCACCTGTTGCTGCCGGCCGAACTGATCGCTGAACGTATACCGCTGGTCCAGCGCCAGGTTGATCTCCCCGACCGTGATCACCGGGACCGGCAGGTCGGCGATCCGCGGGTTGCGGTTGCGATTCAGCAGCTCGTCGCGGTCGTCGAGTTGATCGTCGGGGCACGGATCGCACACATCGCCCACGCCGTCGGAATCGCGATCCGCCTGATCTTCATTGAATACAAACGGGCAGTTGTCACAATCGTCGACAAACCCGTCGCCATCGCCGTCATCCTCACATTCGTCGAGGACCAGATCCCCGTCGCAGTCCGCGGACGTGCCATCCATGACGTCGCAGTCGTCGGGAATTCCGTTGTCGTTGCAGTCGGGCGTGATACCGTCGGCGATTTCATCCTCGTCGGCGATGTCGTTACCGTTGCAGTCCATGCCGATTCGCAAGAAGAAAACATCCTGCCCGCCCGTGAAGGTCGCGGCATAAATGACGCTGGCCCCGGCGTTGTCGGAGATCATGTCGTAGTAGTCGCCGAGCTTGTTCTGCTGCGGCCAGCCTATCCAGGTATCGAACGGAAGACTGACCACCGTGCTGCTGGACCAGGTCACGCCGCCATCCTGCGAGAAGGAATAGAAGAGCTCGGAGATTCGGACGTTGGTGACATCACGAGTGCCGTTCCAGATGACGTCGATTCGACCGTTCGGCGCCACCGCGATCGTACCGAACCATTCGTAGGTGTTATCGCCGATTGGATCGTCATTGACGCGAACCGGTGGACTCCACGTCAACCCGCCATTCGTACTGCGCGAGAACATCACGTCGAGCGGATCGCTGCCCGGTGGGTTCACGGACGAAAGGATATAGACGTTGCCGTGCAAGGGGCCGCCGGAGTGATCGACGGCTACCCACACCTGGCCCAGAAGCCCGGCGGGGTTCGGGCCGCCGCCGAAGCCGAGCGACCCGCCGAGGGCGACTTGCCGGGAGAGGTCAAACGTCGGCACAACGTTGGCGTCTTGGGCGTCGGACGATCTGGCCACGACGATGCGGCTGAAGTTCTGCCCGGTGACAGCTTCTATGCCGGCCGCATAGACCGCGCCATCGGGTCCGACCGCCAGGGTACCGAACGTAGGTCCGCGCGGCACGGAAACCGGAAACATGAAAGAAGCGCCGCCATCGGTCGAGCGGGTGAAGGTCTTGGGTCCACAGCAGTTGAAAAACGTCTGCCACTTGGCATAAATGTTTCCATTCCCGATGCCGCCGGTTCGATCGATGACCATCCAGGCTTTGTCTCCACCGAACGCAGGCACCGGGGCGGACCAATTAACGCCGCCATCGAGAGACTTGAACATTTCTACAGAGCTGAGTGTGCTCAGGCTATAGTAATAGATGTTGCCGTCCGAATCGGCGTCGAGGACCGGGTCGCTACGGAATTGGTTGTTATCCAGAACACCGGGGTTTATCCAAGTCTGACCGCGATCGTGGCTGTAGGCACGGCCTGCCTCGCGAAAGTTAGAATTAATCGTATCAAATTGCCGCCATCCCACGACGATGATGTCCGGGTTGGTCGGATCGATCGCCAGGGACGGTTCGTTCGCCGCATCCCCGAGAATGTTGTTTCCAAAGCTTGAAACGTTGACCTGAATGCTGCGGAAACGTCCGCGCTCCCAAACGATGGAACTCTCTTCCGCGGTGGCCGGTTCGCCGGGCGTATCGCTCGGGGCTTCAGGCCGCACCCTTGAAAAATCAACATCAGCGCGAAGGTGCCCGCCTAACAAAGAGGAGATAACGCCGGCCAAGACCAAGATGAAGAGATTTCGCTTCATGATGCCCCTCTAGAATCGTCCTGACGCTTTCGCCCCGCGCGTCCAACGGTTCCTCCGCCTCCACCGTTAAGCGAGAGCCCTATTCCTCCCGCCCCTGAGGAAAGGTTTATCATAGTGAAAAGGTATTGATTTTGAAAGGGGGTGATTGAGACCGAGTCTCTACCGGTCCATTCGGACTTCCAAGCAGCCCGATCGAAGCGTCGATCGGGCTCGTTAGTCCTACTATGGGAGCGTGGCCGATAAAGGCGCGATTTCTGCGTCCTTCGATACCTTTCCTATCAGCGCTCCACAATTCTTGCACCAAAACCGGCGGCCGACGCCGCCAAACCCTTGTTTCCGGACAAGATTCGCCCCCAATGTGGGCTCAATTTGAGGAGCCGATTGGTATTGCGCCAACCGGCGACAACCGAGGGTAGTGATGTAGAGTGCGTTCTGCGTGAACGTGTCGGCGCCGGCTCATTGGTTTCCCGCAACGGCCGGCGTGGCGCTCGCGTCAGGCAGGTCGCGAAACGGTTTCGGCGGCTTCATGTCGTCAGCTATCCACAGGTACGCAAGTCGCGGTTGAATGCTCGGGGTCAGCATGAGGCGAACAATAAATCGAAGCGCGGGACGACCGAGAAACACACCGCCTAGCCCGCCGAGCATATGAACACCGGCGTAGGCGGCGACATAGGCCACACACCAACTCAGCAGGTGTGGCGCCTCTGCTCTCCACACCAGCGTGATGATCGTGCCGACGGTAAGTGGCATGATCGGTAGGTGGCTGGTTGGTATTGTCCGCACTCCGTACACCGTACGAGCAGGATCTTCGTGCGGTCGTCGCGGTGGATGGGCAGGTTTCGCAGATTGTAGCCACAGCGGTTGCAGAATCGGTCCGTTTCCACGCATGACATCGTGCGGTCTTCGGCGGCGACCTGAGCGACGGTCTCTCGCGACGTTTCTGACAAGACTTGTTCCAGATTCACTTCATCAACCGAATGTTCAGAGATTCTTCCCAATCCTCCGCCCTGCAGTAGGCCCGCGGAGGACTGCGTGATGCATGGTCGAGAATTCTCCCTGAAGGGAGAGGTATTCGCGATTTTCCCGGTGTAGCGGCTTATTCTGTCATGCCGGCGTTCTCGGTGGGCTTGGATCCGGTCACGCCTTCCTTCGAGGAACAATTCGAGCCGCCTTGCAATTCTTCACAACATCGTACAGCTTATGGTGTGGATTCTCCCTAGAATGCCGAAGAGAGGACGGCGCTCCGCTTAGGCTCGGGTCGGATGAGGGAATCGGGAGGCGATCAGTGTTGCAGTGTGACTGTTTGAAAACCATCGGCTGGTGTTTGTTGGCGTCACAGGTGTGCTACGTGAGTCACGCGGCGGGTGATGAGCTGCGGCGTCGCGGATTGGTTGGTGTCTCGCTCCGCTCCGAATACGACCGACAGGATGGCGAGCGCGGCAGGCTCGCGACCACGACCGGAATGTTGGTGGTTTCCGTTATGCCGGGTTCCGCCGCTGCGCATGCACACCTTCATGCCGGGGATATTATCATCAAGATCGGTTCGGATCCGACGCCGGACCTTGACTTGGGGCTCAAGGCGTTACGCAAATACTTCGCGGGCGACAGGATTGCCTTAACCATTCTTCGCGACAACGAAGAGCAAACGGTCCAGGTGACACTGCGGCCGAGGCCCAAAGAGAAGTGGGAGGGCATTGACGTCCGCTACGATCAGGCGGGCGCCGGCGACCGACGCGTTCGGACACTGATCACCACGCCTACGGCGCCCGGCAAGTATCCGGCCATTCTCTTTATTCAGGGTCTCTC
>JADFIX010000527.1 GCA_022566435.1 Planctomycetota bacterium | reverse complement strand
TGTTTGTAGGCTACATAGCCGACGCCCGTTCCAATGCCTCTTCTCATGTTTGGTCCATCCGCGAGGCTTGGTGACCTTGTTCGCGATTTTCGCGGACACTTACTCAAGTCTCATGTGGCGAGGCGCCGTTACCCAGACGACCGCAGAATAATTCATGGAATGAAGAATTTTCTTGACAACGGGCAGTTCGTCGTGTAGGGTTATCGGTAGTGCGGTGGCACAAGAGAGGGTCCGGCCTGCGGTGCCGGGAGGGGTCTTAGCCGCTGTGCGTTTCATGTTACGTGTTATATTCGCGTGGTTGCGTCGTTGTGTCGTCTCGCGCATTGCGCTGTGGTTGTGCCGTGACGTTGCTACCTTCTTGGGAGTGGGAAAATGAAGAATCGCCATTTCTGTCTCTGTTTCTCGCGTCGGTCAGCCGGTTTACCATTACCCTGCTCGACACGGATTGGTGGTATGAGTGCTGCACTACTCTCCACGTCGTTTGCCATCGTCCAAGCGGCGCCGCCACCATTATTGCCGGATCTGAAGCCCAAGGAGGTTCACTTGGAGCAAACGGGCGAATTGACCATTACGGTCGTCAACGGGGGAACCGCAGATGCACCGGCGCTAGTCGACAGCTACGTCACCGTCTTCGTCGACGGAGAGAGACAGGTGGATATCGATCTGCCCCTGCTTCCGTACACCGATCCGGCCAACACAATCGAGCTATCGACGGGCGTTTTTGTCAACGGTTTAGACCGGCGGCTACTGATCTTCGTAGATTCAGGTGAGGTCCACGTCGAGGAGAACGAGTACCAGAACGTCATGTCCATGGCGATCGACGTAACTTGGCGCACCGGCGCTGATCTGAGTGTCGACGCCGAGTTCGACCAATTCGGTGACCTTACGATCAACGTGACCAACGTCGGCGACCAGCCAAGCGATCCCATGGCTTCCGTCCTGTTCGACGTGGACATTGCCGGCACCGTGACCCAGTTCAGCAGCGCGGACCTAAATACTGCGATTCAGCCCGGCGTGACCGTCGCGGTGACACCGCCCACGCCCATCACGGCCCCCGAATTCGACGACGTCACGATCACCATGCCCTTCGACCCGGCGACCGACCTCGACAGCACCAACAACTTCGTCACCCGTCGTCATGTCAATATGGCCAGTATCAATCCCGACGTCCCCGGCACCGACTACTATAACATGTTGACCAACAACCCGTTAATTCGCAATGCGATCAAGTTCTATCCGCTCTGTGGTCATGCTAGCTGTTCGTGCCCCAACGACGATTGCGACGGAATCGCGTATGACAACTGGTCCGGCGAATGGGCGTTCCTTAAGGATGGCGGACCGGACGTGCCAGGACTCACGGCAACGATACTCCTTCTTGAGCAGCACCGACCGCTCCCGTTTCTCGACGACAGGCCGGAGGCCGCCGCCGCCATGCCTGGCAGCAGTGGTTCTTCGTACTTCATCTCGGAGAATAACGGCGCCGTCGTATACTTGAACCGCTTGGCGCTTACGCTTTGGTTCGATGTCCGGAAAAATTCGCTTCACAATATTAGCGATCCCAACTGGAATCTGGCGTACATGGCATCGCTGTTGGCGCCTGAAGATCTTGAATGGCAACTTCCCCTTTCGAACTTCTATATTCCAAACCGCTCCACGCTGAACGGCACGCCGTACTTCGTGTACGATGTCCGTACCAACTTAGCTGCGCCGACAGTTCTATACGATTTCATGAGTGCCCTCAACAACATCGGCCCCACGATGGACGACACCGCATGGACGATCTTCGACTGGACGCGGAACTACGGTATCCACGACGCGATTCTAAAGTACGGAACCGACGACGACTCATCCGGGTACCACGAGTTCTACCCAAAGGTCTCTTATCCCCGCTACTGGACGCACCCTATAGGCGGGTGTGGGCGCGCGACTGGGTTCATGGCCAGGGTGCTGCGCCCGCTGGGAATACCACTCGCCCAAAAAGCCTCAAATCTACATTACCCGTCTTCCGACTGTGGCGTTCCCCATAACCGATTTGCACTGCCATTCGTCAGCAAACCTGATGCGGCTCCCGGGGACGTGGGCGTATATATTCATCATACCGACTATTTGAACATTTCAGGGAAGGATTACGGGTACACGCTCGCTCCGAGCCACGCGTCTTTCTTTACGACGAACGAAGCCTTCTGCAAGGTCGGCCTGGACTACGATTCCTGTCCCTGCGAATGTGAGTCCGATTGCGTTTCGTGTAGTCTAGACCCTGTGTGCGACGAGGCTCAGCCTGAATGCATTTGTGATCCTTTGGATCCATCTTGTGACCCAACGCAGCAGACGATTCCCTTTCATCCGTGCGCGATGCAAGCGACTTACAACATGGTTCGTCACGATGTCCTACGAGGAAAGGAGTATCTAACTGGTCGGTGGCTTCATGATTACTACGAGTGCGCTTGTATTAACGATCCCTTGTGCGAACACTATGAACCAACTTCGTGGCCGGAATGTTATCAGGACCCCGAGTACATCGTCAAGAGCAACCTCGAAACCCCATTTCTCGCACCGTTGCTTGACCAGGCCGAAGAAACGGAGTTTCTGAACGCGCTCGCCGGCTTGCAGGCACAGTTTGGTTGGGACATCACCACAATCTGGGACGATCTTGCACGACGACGTAGCAATGTCTTTAATGTTCCATTCTTTACCATAGATTGCAACAACAACGGCAGGGACGATCTGCAGGATATCTTCTGGTATGAAACGAGTGACGACTGTGATGACAACGGCATTCCGGATGAGTGCCAGGATACATCCACCGATTGTAACACGAACGGGATCTGGGACGCGTGCGATATCGACACAGGGACGTCCGCCGATTGCAACGGGAACCAAGTGCCAGATGAGTGCGACGTGGAGACCGGCTCCTCGACGGACTGCAACAGCGACGGGGTTCCGGACGAGTGCGAACCGGATTGCAACGGCAACGGCACCGCCGATGAATGTGATATCGATGCCGGTACTTCAGAAGACTGCGACGGAACCGGCGTGCCGGATGAGTGTGAAACGGACTGCAATGGAAACGGCTTCGAAGACTCATGTGATTTGGCGTCCGGTACGTCAGAAGACTGCAACGCGAACACCGTCCCGGATGAGTGCGACATCGCCGGTGGCACCTCGACGGACGACCTTCCCGCGGGCGGCGACGGCATACCCGACGACTGTCAAAACGACTGCAATGGGAACGGCATTCCCGATGCCGCCGATCTGGTCGCCGGCACCAGCTGGGATTGTAACCAAAACGATGTGCCGGATGAGTGCGATATGGTCGGGGCCTTCTATGAATCGTCCGGACCGTTGTCGCCCTTCAACGACCCGGCCGTTCCGCCGACGCATACATTTACGAATGTCCCCGCCTCCGGCGTAGACGTGGTATTCACATTTGACACGTTCGCCTTTATCGGCTTGACCGCCTACCAGGTGAATGTGAATCTTAATGGAACGTACCTGGGTCCGCTCTATGATACGCCGGGCTACGTCAGTTGCGCCGATCCCCCCGGTCAGGATCAAATGATCATTCCGGCAGCGACGTTTAACGCGCTGACATCGGGCGGCAATGCCCAAGTGACGATGACCCAGACTTGGGCGACGGGCGAGACCTGTGGCGGGGCGTGGATCAGTGTATCGCTTGGATACGGCTCGTTCGATTGCAATGACAACGAAATTGCCGACGACTGCGAATTGGACTGGGGGTTATCGAGCGATTGCAATCTCAATCTAATGCTGGACGAGTGCGACATCGCAAACGGGACGAGTCAGGATACGAATGGAGATGGTATTCCGGACGAATGCGTCGTGTGCGCGGTCGATGCGGACTGCGACGATGGCAACGAGTGCACGGACGATACGTGTGATTCCGGTATCTGCACGAACACGAACGAGCCGGGCGGCACGACGTGCGACGATGGGCAGTTCTGTACGACAGGTGAAACATGTAACGCCGGCGTTTGCGGCGGCGGATCGGCCACGGATTGCAGCGGTGCCGGCGATCAGTGCAACACCGGCGTATGCAACGAGACCACGGACGCCTGCGAAGCGCAGCCCGCAAACGAGGGCCTCGCGTGCGACGACGGTCTGTTCTGCACCACCGGTGAAACATGTACCACCGGCGTTTGCGGCGGCGGATCGGCCACTGATTGCAGCGGTTC
>JADFIX010000526.1 GCA_022566435.1 Planctomycetota bacterium | reverse complement strand
GTCATGACCATGGTCCCGCGGTGTGGCACTGCTCTCGAGCAGTGCTCCGTGTTTGACAATTGCCGGGGTTTATCCCAGCTCTCTTGCAGTGCGACGTCGAAACGCCCCTGAACAACACGGGATGAAAACAGCGTCACACACCGCTCCCTGAACCCTCCGGCCCTGAGTCGTAGCGCGCGGCGCCGCCCGCCTAAAACCCGCCTCGGCACCACCGATCGGGTGGTGAAAGTTCGCTGAACCTGGGCGAGCAATTGCTTTCCGTCCCAAGGTCAATCGCATGATGAGCCGGGGGGGCGTATTCGAATCGAGACCCCATCCCGGCGCGCAAGGACGGCCACCCGTGCGCTTCATACGGCGTCTTCACGGGCGCGCCGCGGGCCGACAATTTCTCGCTCAAAAAAGCATACCGCTATTAGGTGGAGAGAGCTGCGGCCAGTCGATTCCGCAGCGATCTGCAATTTGTCGGCTCAATTCCTTAAAATCACGATAGGCGTCCTGAACCGCGTACGTATGCGCACCTAGTGCTCCATCGGCCGGACGGAGATGAAACATCGGTTTGCGAACCTCTTGCGACATGGCCATCAAGCTCCTGTAGTGCTTGAGAAGAGCGAAGCAGTGTGGATCATTCGCGACAGGTGGGCATTCCTCTGTTGGTTCCCCAAGAACGTACTGCCGGTATGTCATCGGAACTCGACCGATCCACTTGTCGTATGATTTGACCGGCCGGTTGCGACTGACCGAATGCTGCATGATGATATAGCCCGTAGGCTGCATGCCGCCGTCAGGCAGTGTAAGAGAATCGGGGATCGGGTTTTTTGAAATTCTGTCTTGCCAGCCGAGCCGCCAGGCAATGAGGGTTGGTCCGAGATTTCGTAGTCCTTGCAAGGAAAACAGATCGGGCCCAAGCGGAATTACTACTTTGTCTGACGCAATGAGAGCCGCCCGATTGATGGCTCCGAGATTTGGACCAAGGTCTAAGAGGATCACGTCGGCAGCGTGAGTAGTCGCTCCTGACTGCATCACTCGCCAGAATCCTGACATAACTCTAAAGGACCGCTCGTCTTTATCGAGGCATTTTGGCCACTGTTGAGACAGGTCGTCTTCAAATTCAGATAAGGCCATATCACCCGGAATAAGAGCGATTCTGTCCGAGATTTTCTCGAGGTAAGGATCCGCTATGTCTCCAAGGCCACTCTTCAGCGGCTTGATGGCTCCATAGATCGTAGATGGTGAATCGTTTTCCGGCCAGAGAAACTCCAGTCGCTCATCTTCCAGAAACGCTGCGGACAGGTTGCCTTGGGGGTCTAGGTCTGCTGCGACAACACGAAGTCCCTGGTCCGCCATCATCCAGGCGACGTGGTAGACAAGCGAGGTCTTACCCACGCCGCCTTTATTGTTGAAGAAAGCGATGACCGGAATGCTCATGATCGATTCCTCACGGTCGCAAGGATGTGGTTGTCTTCGACGCTAAAAGTCAGTTCGGGGTTTCCGTTTTCGGTCAGCGTTTTGCGTGCAATCTCGATACCGACGCCAAATCGTTGCACGAATCCCAGGTTACGAAGTGCCTCAGCAACGTGCGGATTCCGATAGTCCGTGATTCCCGGGCGACCAAAGTTCGAGCGCGTAACTTGCCCAAACGGTCCCCCTGGATTCTGGATTTCGATTCTGTCGTTAAACCAAGTAATCCGAGTCGGCGCATTTGATGACTGGTAATCCCGATGCATGACCGCATTCCGTACCAATTGTTGGAGCGCGGCAAGAGGATAGTCCGGCTGTTTTCCTTCAACCGACGTTCCGTCGATTGTCGTTGCTACGTTAATATTAGCCTCAAGAACATCGTCAAGCCGCTGCAAGAGTTCGACTGCTGGACCATGCAATTCCTTTCTGCTGACGATCGGATCTGTGAGCGCGGTGCCATCGATTCTAAGGAATTGTACAAAAGCACCGTAAACGTGGTCGGCTGGAGATTTACCAATGACCAGCATGCCAACCACGGTTGGGCACTTTGGTGTTTGTAAGGAAACAAAACGGAGCGAAAGCAGCTGATCTTCGTCGCTTCTCTGGTTATTTTCGAGCACGTCGCTTGATATTGCAGCCGGAAGATAGCTGCGCTTGAATAGGTCGAGATCCATCTCGTCGATGGAAGCCGACGGCAACGCGTGCAAATCATATGGGAGATCGCCGCTACGCCGCTTTTCACTTAGGCGACGTTCGTCCTCGATCGAGGCGATCGCGCGACGGGGACCAATGCGTACCCAGACTCTACCTTGGTATCGTACGGGTGGGCTATGCGATGGAGACACGACTACTACCGCCATTTCGCAACCTCGAATACTCTTCACCTGCACAGTCATTGCCGGAAGTGGCAAAATGTTCCCGTCGTCGCGCATGTCGGCGAGCTGCTTCAGCAATTCGTCGGTTATCGGAAGATTAGCGCACGCCCCATCGTTCTTGACGCCGATGTATAGGACACCTGGCATTTGATGATTCGGCAGATCGTTGGCGAAAGCACAAATGGCCTGTCGAACACGATCCGGACTTGAAAGCGACTCCTTGCGCTCAACGCGGTCGGATTCCATCTCAAGGAGTAGACTGGTCAGTTCTTCGTCCGTCATCGTCTCGTTTCCTGGTCCGTTTCGTAGTCGAGTAGGACCGGCTTAGTCCTCCGCCGATTTCTTCATCAACCGAACGACACAGTGATTATCGCCGTCTCTGCCGCGTACGTCCAGCCAAAGAAAATCATGCACGGCTCAGTTTCAATAGCGGCGCGAAGTCTAGATTCGGCGACTGATGAATGCATCGCGGCAAAGCCAGTGTTCCGAAACAACTGGAACGACGGGTTGCGCTGGGTGGCATGGCTCCCGGCGCGCCGGCATTGCCTCGTGCCCATCCGATCGCCCACACGGGTAAGCTAGCACTTGCCCATGCCACCCTTGAATCAGGCGGTTCAAAGCACTAGAAAGAAGCGATGGGAACGGACGAAAATGCTCGCGCGCGCTCTGGAAAGGTCGTGCCGAAATCGGCTCCCGGCCTTGCCGGGTCGCAAGATCCCGACCAGTCGCGTGAGCGGTTGGGGGCGGTCCGGGATTCGTTATGCAACCCCCCTGAATCCCCCCTCGGAAAGGGGGCAGGGGAACAATGCAACCATTCCGGCAACGACAACAGCAAGCGGACTCCCCGCATCTCCGTCATCATCCCCGCAAGAAACGAAGAGCGAAACCTTCCACCCGTCCTACTCCGCGTATTCGAAGAACCGGTATGGGAGGTGATCGTCGTCGACGGCGGCAGTACGGACAACACCCAGCAAGTGGCGACCGACTTGGGGGCGACCGTACTAGTCAGCGAGCTAGGACGTGGTCGACAGCTTCACACCGGCGCGGCCGCCGCCACCGGCGACGTCTTGCTCTTCCTGCACGCCGACACCATGTTGCCCAAGCAGTTCCAAAAACATGTCATCGCCGCCCTATTAGACCCCCAAGTCGCGGCCGGCGCGTTCAAACTTCATATCGATGACGATCGCCGATCGTTTCGATTCATCGAACGCCTCGTGCAGTTGCGGTCTCGCTACCGCCAAATGCCCTACGGCGATCAGGCCATCTTCATGCGGGCCAAGACCTACCACCGAGCCGGCGGTTTCCCGGACATACCGCTAATGGAGGACTACGACTTGATCCGCCGCCTTCGTCGCCTCGGCCGAATCCGCATCGCACCGGCCGCTGTAAAAACCTCAGCACGGCGGTGGCAGGAACTGGGTATTCTTCGAGCGACATTGACGAATCAGCTCTGTTTGGTCGCGTTCCGGCTCGGCGTCTCCCCAAAGCGACTGGCGAGCTGGCGCGACAGACGCCGCGAATCGAACGACATTTCATGAATCGGGCGCCGCTTCCAAATTTCCCGAGCCGCACGCTTCAGCTTGCGCGGCGCTGCAAATGCCGGTATGACGATCGACACCGAGAGACCGCGCAGGCTGAAGCCCGCGGCTCAGGTAGTCACGGAATGCAAGAAACGGCGTTTTGCCCTTCCCCCAACCCCTCGTTGGAAAGGAGGGGAGCCCATTCTGATAGCACGTTTCTGGAAACGACGCTAGAATGACCCCCATGAGCGTGAACCGGGAAAAAGTGGTCGTCGCCATGAGCGGCGGCGTGGATTCCAGCGTGGCGGCGTGCCTGCTGCAAGAGCGCGGCTACGAAGTCCTCGGCCTTT
>JADFIX010000525.1 GCA_022566435.1 Planctomycetota bacterium | reverse complement strand
GACGGACGGCAGGTCGTGCCGCGCACTAGCCGGACGAGCGTGGATCACTTTTTCGAGGCAATCAATTTTCCCGAAATGCAAATGGATATTCTGCGACCCCTAATGCCGGATGTTTTCAACGGTGCGGAATGGACGATTCCGCCCGTCGTTCCTTCCCTGGATATCTTGCGAATGGATGACGATTACTTCAACGCCGCGCTGGTCGAGCCCACTCCGCGGGAGGAACTCATCGATCGCACCGGCCTGTGCACGATCACCGCTACGGTTGAGAAGGAAGAGGAATTGACGCCGAGGCAGAAGATTGAGAAAGGGTTCGCCCAAGGGATTGAATTGCTCGCTCACGCCAAGGCAACGAAATCCATTGACGAAGCAACGATGGCGTTCAACAACTTTACGGAGATCACCCTTGATTCGAGTGCGACCCCCGCGCAGAAGAATCGTGCCCTGCGGTTACAGGTTGACGCGGAGCAAGCCATGCGCGATATCGCGCGCGGGGCGCGAAGGGGAGGCGGGAGAGGCGGATTACCCGCACAGCAGCAACAGGCACGGAAGCTTCATCCCACGCAGTTGATCTGGATGCACGATGCGGCACCGGGGAGTATCGAAAGCGGTAATGCCTATCAGTATCGCATTCGTGCGACACTGTTCAATCGTCTCGCGGGCGAACCGACCAAGTTCGATAACGCCGAAAACGCGAAGGTCTTCTTCATTCCCGGTGATTGGTCGCCGCCGTCTGATCCGGTCGTGATTCCGGCGACGAGTGAGTTTTACGTGACGGGAATCGACAACCGGAAGGGAACGGCCAAGGTCGAAATGTATCAGTGGTTCGACGGCTACTGGGTGACGACCAGAGTCAATTTCGAGGTGGGAGAAAAAGTGGCGGCTAAGAAACGAGCCGAAGTTCCGGACCCAGATAGCCCGGGGGACGTCGACCGCGCCAATGTCCCCTTCGATACCGGCTTTACGGTGCTGCAAATCGATTCTGATCGCATGCAACGCGAGAAAAAGAGCCGTAGCGGCGGTATTCGTTTTCAAGATGGGCTTTCGAAAGGGGGCTCGGTTTTGCTGGTAGGCATGAACGGCGAAGTTGTCGAGAGATTTGTGTCAACGGACAAGGCCAACCCACAAAAAAAAGCGGCTTCCGGACGTGTCTGGCGACCAGCTAAGAAACGATAGGGCGGGCGACGCCGGGGCAGAGATGGTCGCAAGGTCGCGGCCGTTCAGCGTTCAGGCGTCACTTTGGGTAAAGCTCATCAGCCTGCTTTTGAATACGAGTGATTTGGACGAATGGATGACTGGTCAGGTTGGATCGTGCGGCGAATCAGACAGGGGCTTGGCGGACTTGGCTTCGCGATTCCCTGATTCGAGCAGCCCTGCGGTCGGGGTTTATGGGATTGTTGTCTTGCCGCAACGCCATCCGCCCTCTAGAATTTCGAACCTCAGCCTTGCAGCCGCGATTCCGGTGCGAAGGACGCAGGGCTGCGATGGGGCGCGGGGCGTCAATCCCGCGAATTCGCAGTTTGTTGATGAACAATACGGGCGCCAGCGGCGGGTTTTATGCGCCTAATTGCTCGGCTTGGCTCGGTGCCAGGCCCAATGCCGACGTGGAGGATATTCCCTTGCCAACGACAAAGATTTCTGCAGGATTTGCTCTGGGGGCGGTTTTGCTGGCCATGTACCTACCGGCAGGCGTTGCCCGCGCCGCGGATCCGGCAGAGACGCTCGATCGAGCCATCAGGCTGTTCAACGATGGCGATTATCTCGTGGCCCAAGAAACGCTGCTCGGGCTGGACCGAGAACAACTTCCGGCGCACCGCCAAGAGATCCGTGACGACTATGTCGCTCGATGCCAAGTGGCCATCATGTTCGGGGATAAAGCCCTTCGCGACCTGGAAGACTCCGAAACCGCCATGGCGGAGCACGAATACGATCGTGCGGAGAGTCTACTCAACGGCGTGTTGGCTAACGAGTACGCATCGAAGTCGCTTCTTCGCGCTGCCAAGGCCAGTCTGAGAGACTTGGCCGAGCGATCGAGGCTAGTCGAGGACTCGACGGCGGCTGGAAAGACGGAGTCGCGGAGCGTGGCAGGTGGAACCATTGCCCCACCCACAAGGACGGCACCTGCGTCCGGCGTCGCGGATGATGAGAAGACTGCCCGTGCCCAAGAGGTGACCGCTCAGGCTGAAGAATATTTGCGGCTCGGTCAATACGCCGAGGCGGACCGCTCTTTTCGGGAAGCGCTGCTCGTCGTTCCCGGTTATCCCGAGGCTGTCGAGGGTCTTGCCCGGTCGCAACGGCATGCCCAAAACGCCGCGTCAGTTGGTGGGGAGGGGTCTCTTCTTGCACGCATTCGGCGCGAAGACGCCATCAACTGGCAACGAGCCGTCACCCAGTATCGTGATGTGGAACGAGCGGTGCGAAACGCCGTGCTCGCTGACCAGTTCAAAGAAGCCAACCAGCTTCTGATTCGCGGGCGTCAGATCGTGGAATCCGGCAAGCAGTATGCGGACCCCGTGACGAAATATAGCAATCTCCGTAGCGAGTACGACACACTCGAGATGGAGGTCCGCGAGGATGAGCGTTCGTACAACGAAGAGATGGTCGCGGAAACCCGGCGAGAGATCGAAGAGTCCAGAGCCAGGCGTCTCCGCGAGATCGATGAGAATCGCACTCGACAAGTCGATGCCCTCATGCAGCAAGCGCTGCAGCATCGCAAAGACGGCGACCTCGCCTCTGCGGTGAACGTGCTCAAGCAGGTGACGGTCATCGACCCACGCCATTCACCCGCCAGGTGGTTGCTGGATATCGTGGAAGATGAAAGACTGCTGCGCAAGGACCGTTCCATTCGTCGCGAAGCGAACAGGCAGATCCGCGGAGCCCTTCTTGATGTCCGGGAGCAAATGATTCCCTGGCATGAGGAGCTTAGGTATTCCGACGAGTGGCCGGAGATTATCTCGCGAAAGGAGCGGCGGTCTCCCGGCGAGGAACGTCGCGATGTTCTTCTACTCAGTGCATTGGATCGACGTGTCCCTGTCGACTTTCGAAGCACGCCGCTTGATCAGGCGATTGAGCATTTCGCGCAGGCCGATCGGTTGAATATTATCGTCAATTGGCATGATCTCGAACGGGCAGGCGTGGACCGAAAGATCGAGGTCGATCTTTCGTTGCCCAACGAAATCACGCTCAAGAAGGCCTTGACGGAGGTGTTGGACCAAGCCGCCGCCGGCCGAGTCGAGTTGGGGTTCGATGTGGATTCAGGCGTGATCAACATTGCGACCCGTCAACTTCTGGACAAGAAGACCTTTCCCGTCATCTATGACATCAACGATTTACTGATGGTGGTCCCTCAGTACACAGATGCCCCCATGACGGATCTTCGAGACGCGACACGAGCGATCGATCGCCGGGTAAACGGGCGGGTCGACCGCCCGTGGCAATACGGTGATGACGACGACGACGAACCGGAGATGAATTCGGAACACGAAAGCCGCGTTCGAAAAGTCATTCATCTGATCGAAGAGACAGTCGCGCCGGATAGCTGGCGCGACCGCGGCGGATCCATCGGGTCGATGCAGGAGATCAACGGTCAATTGGTGGTCACCCAGAACTCGGCCTCGCATCGTCAGATCAGAGGTTTGCTCGATAAGCTTCGAGAGGAACGAGCGATTCAGATCTCCGTCGAAGCGCTGTTCATTACCGTATCGAGTCACTATCTGGAAGAGTTGGGAATCGACCTGGATATCATACTCAATGCCGGTAGCGCGGGCCTCGATTTCTTGAACGGAGGCGGCACGCCACTGATCGATCCCGTGTTAGGAAACCGTTTGTTGTTGCCGCGTTCTTTCTCTCAGCTTGGTGCTGTGCCAAACGCCACCACGCTCGGGCAAAACTTGGCCACCGGATTCGTTGCGGTCCAGCCGTTCCAACAGCCCTTCCTCGTTCCGCCACGGAGCGGGGGCAGCGGCAGCCGAACGACACCCATTCCGATCTTGGCCAACGTTTTGGATTTCACGAGTGCGGCCAGCCTGGATAGCGACGTGCCGGGCAGTTTCGCCGGACAGAATATCGGGCCGGCCCTGAGCATCTTCGGGAGTTTTCTCGACAATATCCAGGTCGACTTCTTGGTTCGTGCCACGCAGGCCGATTCGCGATCTTCGGTGATGACGGCGCCGCGACTCGTCGTGTTTAACGGTGGGTCCGCATGGGTT
>JADFIX010000524.1 GCA_022566435.1 Planctomycetota bacterium | reverse complement strand
AAGAAGTGGACGATGAGTTCCCCGCAGTCCAGAGCACGGCTCGCATTTATATCTGGGAGAATTGGGCCGGCGACTTCGGCTGTCAACCTTGGTTGGAAATGGGACCGGAAGACTGTTGTACAGATTCTTCGTGTATCCCCAACTACTGCACCGGTAATCCCTGGCCTGTGACGTACGATCCTAGTTGGCCCGAAATCGAAGGAATATGCGGCGACGACCTCACTTGTCAGGGGGGTGAAGACAGTGGCGCTGTATGCGCTTCGAAAAGTGAATGTGGCTGTATCTATCCACCCGAGGGAACTCCCTGTTCTCCATTGCGACATGTGGGCTCCAGTTTTGACCAGAGTGGGCAATGTGGATCCATTGAAATCTTGCACGACACGGTCGGCGTGCGAATACTCGACCCGCGACGAGAAGTACGGGTACCCTATCCCAACCTCGACGTCGATCTACTCAAACTACCGCCCCATCTGTACTTCGGAGAAATCGGCGGTGGCGGCGAATGGCCCGACCGGATCTGGTATGATTATGCCACGAGCGAGCTCGTCTTTCGTGGCATCATGAGTGATCGCGACGAAAAGTTTCTCGATTTGCTCGATCCCAACTGCGAACTCGAATTTTTCTGCGACGCGGTCGATGACCTTTACACCGATTCGCGTGTGCAAGTGACGGATCCGAATTTCGTGGCCGAGGGTGGCAGTAAGTTTGTTTCCCTTGCCGATCAGGGCGTCACCGAGGGATGGGTGACGATGGCATTCCAGAATGATCAGGTCTGCGTCGATACCGGTTTGCCCGTAAGCGTGGAAGTGTGGCGCGTGGAATGTCCACCCGACCAGGGTTTCATTCGCGTGGTCCAGCCCGTATGCCCCCTAAGCGAAAAGCTCGTGCTGCAGTTTTCCGGTGATGCAGGCGGCGAGCCGGAAAAGCTCTACTACCAGTGGCAATGGTCATTGGACTTCGATCGCACTAACCCGACTTTGGCAACGTGGAACGATTACAACCCAGGAGGGGATTACGCGAACGGGAAGGGGCTGCGGGAAGTTCTCATCGAAGGGGCGTCCGTCTTTACTTTGCAGGATTCCTACTGGCGTGTGCGATATCGCGGATACTCCGGCTGCCCCTGCTTCGAAGATATCGACTGCAATGAGGATGATCCCAACGATCCATATGACGATTGGGCCACCAACTTTGGTTTGGACGTGCAAATCAGTAACTGGACCGAACCGCAACTCGCGGAAGGTTGGATTAAGCGTGTCATTCGCGGCCTCAACCCCTATGACCAGCGCGTGGAGCAATTTCACACTAACGACGCAGCCACCTACGTGGACATGATTCTACAAGCCGGCAAGCGCTTTGTGGATCCCGTACCGCTCAACTGCTCACCCGACAACATCGACAGTGTAGGCCTCATCGAGTTGTACGAGACGGTCCTTCAGCGTGCCAGGTCATTTAGCATCGATCAGGGCCCCCAGCCGGAAGGCATCATGACGGCCCTTCTTTTGGTCACTGGAAAGATTGCCGAACTCAACATGCTTCTAGGCAATGAGGCTTTTGCCGACGCGATGGACCCCACGATCGGTACCTTCGCGCTGCAAGGCGCACCGTCCGGTAGCTACGACCCGCACGCCGTGTTCTGCTTTGAGGAGCAAGTCGAATCGCTTCTGGCGGAGGAATTGGCGCTGCTACGCGGCCGGGCCGATACGCGCGCCCCCGACTACGACGCCGACGGCGTGCTGGTGGCCACCGTGGACAATCGCTTGCCGTGGAACTTCACGAGCGGTAATGGGCAAGTGGCATACGCCAATAACTATCAGCTGCTCGACATCGAAGAGGCTCTAACGACCTATCCACAAGGTCATGGTGACGCGTGGGGATACTACCTCGGTGCGTTGCGCAAGTTTTACGTGCTTCTGAAGCATAACGGCTTCAATTGGATTGTCACAACGGAAGAAGTTTTGGTTCACGGTCAGCCGGTGGCCGTCGGATTCCTCTATGAACGCAAGTTCGCAAACGCCGCCGCGGCGAAAGCACGTACCGGGGCCGCGGTCACGTCGCTTACTTTCCGCCAGCGTTTCACGTCCGATCCTCTGGCTCAGCAGCGCGGTTATCCCGATCCCGTAGACGGTGCCCTCACATGTGGCATGTTCGGCTGCAACGGCGGTCGAAGGAAGGGCCAGGCTTGCACGGGCGATAATGAATGTCCTTCCCGGTCGTGGGGTCTGGCCGATGCGGGGCGCCGCGCCGGGCAAGGCGCGTACTTCGATTGGCTGGTGGCCAACGCCCTTCTACCGGCGAAAGATGTGGAGAACGAGGGGATCCAGAAGATCGACCGTACGACGGTGCGCGAGCTGCGAGAGATCGCCGCGGCCTATACGGAGATCCAGACCATACTTGACCATGCGGACGCGGGGTTGAACCCGCTGGGTCTTGCGCCGAACATCGTGCCGTTCGGCCTGGATCCTCGCGAGTTGGAAGACGGCGCGTCGCACTTTGACCAAGTTGCCCAGCATGCACTGGTCGCGCTGACCAACGCCTCTACCGCCTTCGATTACGCGAACGGCAACACGCAGCGCCTGCGCTCCATGCAGGACAACCTCGACGACTTCGATAACCTGATCGAGCAAAGCGAACTGGACTACGACGCACGGCTGATCGAGATCTTTGGTTTGCCTTTCACAGAGGACATCGGAGTCGGCGGCGCGTATCCCGACGGTTACCGCGGTCCTGATATTTTCCACTTCAATTACATGGACGATTCCATGCTCCTGATGTCGGATGATATCGAGACCGAACCGCGCACAAGTACGACGACGATATCCTTGGCGTTTTCCGCCCTCGATTTTTCGTTACTAGGCCGGGCCGCCACTAATTTCGAAGGGCTCGCACAAGACGTGATTGTTGACTTTGAAGTCTCCACGGACGGTCTTGGATTGGTCAAGCCGGATGGGTGGGGGCCTCGGCCCGAACCCGGCGAGATCCAGTTCGCCAGAAGTGATCTGCTGCAGGCGGTCGGTCGGTATCGGCAGGCCGCCGCAGGGTACGAGGAGCAGATCGATCAGATCGAAGATCAAGTGTTCTTGCTGAGACGGCTCTTTGATGTGAACGAAGGCGTACTGGGTGCTATGACCGCCGGTGTCGCCGAGCAGAAGAGGTTGAACAAACTGATCGACAAGGCGCGAGAGCAGGCGGCCCGTTTTCGGAAGATTGGTGACATCGGGGTCCTCGTGGCCAACGCCGCGGCCGAGGCGCTTCCCTCGAACTTCATTGCGGGTCTGGCCAATGGCGGCGATCCGACCTCCTTCCCGCGCGGCGCGCTCAAGGAGGGAGGGGCTCTCCTCAAGGAATACATGTATGGTTTGGCCGAAGACGAGCTGAAAAAGGAGCTGGGTTACGATCGAGAAAAAGCCATTGCCCCGCTTCTTACGCAAATCGAAATTACGGGTATACAGAACGTGTATCAGGAACATCAGCAGATTGTCGCGCTCAAGACATTGATCCGTGGACTCGGCATTTCATCGATTGAGTTGTTTTCTCTTCAGGAGACGATTCATCACGCCGGTGCACGATATCATTCCGCCCTTGGGAAGGGGCTACGACTGCTGGACCAACGGACCGCCTTTCGTTTTCGAACGGCCGATCAGATCACCAAGTATCGCTATCGTGACATGGCGTTCAGGGTGTTTCGCAACAACGCTCTGGCGAAATACCGTGCGCAGTACGACATGGCCGCTCGGTATGTGTTCTTGGCAGCCAAAGCCTATGACTACGAAACCAACCTTCTGGGATCGGACCAAGTGGGCGGTAGGCGATTTATGGATGAGATTGTTCGCGAGCGGTCGCTTGGCGTGATGAACGACGGCGTGCCCTATGTGGGCAGCGGGCTAGCGGGTCGGCTTGCGGAAATGATGGCCAACTTCAACGTGCTGCGCGGCGAACTGGGCTTCAACAGTCGAGACTTACTGAATCGTACATTCAGTCTACGCTGGGAGCTTCTTCGTATTCCCACCAGCGTCGCCAATGACGCCGATTGGCGTTTGGCCCTGACGAATAGTGTCGTGGCCGACCTCAACGATTGGGACGTTTACCGTCAATACTGCCAGCCGCTGTTGCGTAGCGGGGACCATCTGGATCCGATCCCGGACCCCAACGCCCCGGAGTACAAGCCAATACTCGACCTGATGGCAGTGGTGGATTCCTACATACCGTTGCCCGA
>JADFIX010000523.1 GCA_022566435.1 Planctomycetota bacterium | reverse complement strand
GTGCAACTGGCTCGGCAAGGGGCAAGAACGGGTAAGATCTTAGCTTGTGGGGATCGATTGGAACGGCTTCTTACCGCCGCGCCGGAATCCCGACTGGGTGACGTCCAGCCGTTGCGCGACCAGCTCCACATCGACGGGGCACGCGTGACTACGCGACGAGCGGGAACGACCGTTCGCCGATTGGGGCCGATCGATATTTGTATTCCGGCGGGACAGCGAATAGCGGTTTTGGGGAAACCTGGATCGGGCAAGACGACGCTGCTGGAGATCATTGCCGGCACTCAGCAGCTAAAGGCAGGTCGCGTATTATGGGATGGGTGCGATCTGTCCACCGATGTAATCACCACCACGCTCAATGAGATCGCCTTCCTTCCCCATAACCCAACCTGGCCTCGCCGCCGAGTCGGCGAGCTTCTGGACGCGGATGGTGGGGATGTGGACGCGGACACCCGCAAGCTTTTTCGATTGTGCGGTGCGACTTCACTTCTCAAGCGGCTGCCGAAAGGTCTTGATACCAAGGTCGCGTCGGCTGATTTGTCGCCTCGAGAGAGGGTCGCGCTGGCGCTCGCGTCGTTAGCCCGCAGGGAAGCATCGCTGTGGCTTCTCGATGATCCGGCCGGCGGGCTTGAAAAGCGAAAAGCGCGAAGACTAATCAAACGAATCCTACACGCGAGAACAGGGGATACGGTCGTTGTGACCCTGAGTCGCCCGGTCAGACTTGGCAAGTTTGACCGTGTCATAATGCTCAAGCGAGGGAAAGTCGCGTTTGACGGTACGCCCGATGAATGGCGCGTGGCGTCAAAAGTGAAGAGCACCTCGAAGTCGGAGAAACATGACGAGCCGGCAGCGATGGGCGGTCAAGCGGGAGGGGAATCATGACGAAACAGGCAGTGATCCTGGCCGCAGGCCGCGGCCTAAGGTTGGGGGGAGAAGTCAACGGTAATCCGAAGTGCCTGATTCCATTCGGAGGGAAGACGCTTCTGGAACACCAGTTGGACGTGTTGCAGAGCCACGGCATCGAGCGATGCGTTGTGGTGGTCGGGCACGAAGCCGATCGTGTTCGCAGTGTCGTCAGCGGCGGGCATGTTTGCATCGCGAACCAACGGTACGACGAGACGAACAGCCTCTATTCCTTATGGTTGGCGCGGCACCATGTGACCGGGCCGTTCCTCCTGCTCAACGGCGACGTGCTGGCACACCCCGACGTATACCGACGATTGCTGTCAATGAGGACGACAGCGTTGACATACGATTCATCGTCCGGCACCGAGGCCGAGCACATGAAGGTGAGCTTTCGCAACGGACTGCTACGTGCCATCAGCAAGACATTAGGCGCTGATGACACTGATGGAGAAAATGTCGGCATACTCCACTTCGACCAAGAGGCGGCCAATCTGCTCTTCAAGGAGGCAGACCACGAAATCGCCTCCGGCGAGCTAAAGTCCTGGGCGCCGGTGGCCGTTGATCGAATGACGGATCGCGTGAAGATACTGGGCGTGGACGTCGCAGACCTACCCTGGACCGAAATCGACTTTCCGGAAGATCTGGTTTTTGCACGGGAGATCATTTGGCCGGCGATCGACCGACGTGGATCTCGGGAAGACCGAGACAACAGCGCAGCAGCAGTGCTGTGGTCCCCATCATTGCCGGAGGCGCCAGTCGTGGAGAAACCGCCTCAAGGGTCGGCGGAGTAAGCGAGGTCGCGGGAGAAAAGATGACGCATTCGGATTCGACAACAGTCTTGTTTACCGGATACGCACCGGTTCATTTTGTGTGCTTTCAGCCTATCTATCAGCGCCTGATCCAGCGTCCGGAATTCAACGTGTTCCTCTCCGGTGGCCTGCGTACCAAGACCGATTCTGGTTATCTTTACGACGAGCGCGGCCTCTACGATTCATTCGGGGTGCCGGAGGAATCACTGTTATCCGTCGATGAGATTCGCAAGCGCGATTTCGACGTTCTGTTTGCTGCAAACACGAAGTTCATTTCACCGAAGACCGCCAAGACTCGCGTGCAAATGTTTCACGGCATCTCTTTTCGCAACCGTGCCATCCGCGCTGCGAATATGAATTGCGACTATTACTTTCTAGTCGGTCCGTACATGCATCGAAAGTTCGTGGAAGCCGAGCTGCTGGCTCAAGATGATCCTCGCGCACTCAAAATAGGGTTTCCGAAGACGGACCGACTGGTCAACGGCGATCTGAATCGTGAGGACCAGTTGGGCCGGTACGGATTGGACGGTTCGCGCCCCGTCATCGTCTATGCGCCCACCGGCGAGAAACACAACTCGCTGGAAACGATGGGCGAAGAGGTGATTCGGCGTTTGCGCGAATCGAACCGATTCGATCTGCTCATCAAGCTCCACGATCACCCGAAGAACAAGGCAATCGATTGGTGTTCGCGGCTTGAGACGATGGAGAACGAGCACACCAAGGTGGTTCGCGGATTTGACGTGGTCCCTCTTCTTTATCTCGCCGACCTGCTCATTACGGACGCTTCCTCAGTTTCCAGCGAGTACTCGCTGCTCGATCGCCCGATCGTTTTTTTGGACGTGCCCAAACTGATCGCCCGCATGATGGAACGCAAGGCCTCCATGCTGGATATGGATACTTGGGGTAGGCATGCGGGGGTTGTCGTCAGGAAAGCCGATACGATTGTCGATATCGTCGAAAGTCGCCTTGCTGATTCAGCACATCAGTCCGACGTCCGGCGCTCCATGGCGAAGGACCTATTCTACAATCCGGGCAGCGCAACCGATGTAGCCATCGCGTGGATGAGCGAGCGATTTGCGGGGTGCCCGTCAGAAACAGTTCTGGCTTCCAAGACGGGAGGACATCAGGGCTGACGGGATGGGCCGAATAAAGACACTACCCCGGCCCGGGCATCCACACGAGTTTCGACCCGTACTCCGTGTTGACACCCAACGTGTCCTCCGGCTGGCGTGCCACCATGCTCCAGAGACGGTCCAGCGCGTCTACGACGATCGATTCTCCCTACGGGCAAGGTACGTCGCAATCGGCGAAAGCGTTTAAGTAGTCCGGGTTGAACCTTTCACCCTGGAACGCCAGAATGCCGATCAGCGCGTCGTTGATGTTCACAATTTGATTCGGCGTGCACGCCTGGCCATCGATGTCGAACGCGACCACCGTTTTTGACGGCACGGCCGGCGGGAATTCGCCCTGGAACCCTTTGATCGTGAAAAACACGTCGTCGATGTTGACCAGGCCGTTGTCGTCGACGTCCGCCCAGAGCCGCATGACCACGAGGACCGGATCGGACAGCGAGCCGCAGTCTGCCTGAACCGTATAAGAGGTCGGGAATAGAGTGCCGGTGACCGCATCCTTGTCCGTCGGCAGAAGGTCCGGGGACATGACGTAGATTTTTCCTGACTGACACGTCTCAAATGTCAGGCATGCTTGCGATTCGCTGCACGCGTCGCCCGGCGTCGGACATTCCGAGTCAATCGAGCATTCGGTTTGTGCGATGGCGCATAGACCGCGACAGTCGTCCGCGCTTATGCTGCATCCACGACCGGAGACGGAACACGCACCGATATCGCAATCCGCATCCGTTAGGCACGGCTCCTGCGACTGCGAGCAACGCGGATAGGTCGTCGTGCCCCACGCCTCAGCGGTCATAACCGCCCGGATTGCGGGATCGTCGACCAGCGTGGCAAGGAGACCGTCGGGAAAGCCGTCCTTGTCGATGTCGATATCCTGGAAGACGGCACCCTGATCGCACGTTTGGCCGGAGAGTTGACAGACCTGAACGGAATCACACGACGACCCGCCGCAATCGGCGTCGTTTTGACAGGGGTTCGTCGTTCCCTGGCAGGTCATGCAATCGGCGTCCGACAGACACGCCAAATTGAGAAGCGTGCATGCGTTGCAGTCGGCGTTATTGTTGCAAATGCCGCCCGTACCGCCGCATCGGGCAAACGTGCCGACGTACTTGCTGAGGCACGGCCAATCGGGCGAAGTGACCAAAAAGGCGGTCGGTGTCGGACCATCTGCGGGCTGCGGCGTAATGGCGATGTATCTGGAGCCAACCGATTCAACCAGAGGCGCGCCACAGGGGCAGCCCTGCCCCGGCGTGCAGACTCCCGGACAAGGGTCGCCGGTGTGCTCGCACTGTCCGGTGCCGCCAACATCGCAGAATTCATCGCCGTTGCACGGTTCACCGTCATCGCTGCAGTTAACCGGAAACTGACAGACCC
>JADFIX010000522.1 GCA_022566435.1 Planctomycetota bacterium | reverse complement strand
CCTCGCCCGAAGCGTTTTGAGTGGCGCCGTCGTTGCCGCCATAGAGTTGAATGCTAGATGTCCAGCGGTCGGAGGGCTTCGAACCCTCCGACCGCCACGATTGTTCGAGGACATCTCATCCTGCGGCCGGCCCGCAAGTCGTGGATCAGTAGAATGTGGACATTACGCAGGGCCGCCGCCGCCGCAAAGAGCAGTGCAAGCATTCCGCTTGCAGCATTTACCGACGCCGGGGCAATCATCATCGTCCAAGCACTCGACGCAGGTATTATTGCTCGTTTTGCAGAGATCGTCTCCGGTACAGTCGTCGACCGTCAAGCATTCGACGCACGTATTCGTGCTCGTTATGCAGATGTCCACGTCTGTCTCATAGATACAGTCTCCGTTCACAAAGCATTCGACGCACGTATTCGTGCTCGTATCGCAGACCTCAGGGGTACAGTCGTCGTCCGTCAAACATCCAGTACACATACTTATACTAGTCTGGCATGCCGGTCGCGGGGCGTAGCAATTCGAGTCGCTCTCGCAACCGTATTCGTATGGACCCATATCCACGTATGGATCATCGTCGATCGGCACGCCGACGGCGGACGTATCCGGGTCATCGAGGCGTCGGGCGATTCCGGCGAGATCGGTGGAATAGCCCGATATGGCCGTGTTATTACCCACATCAATAGAAGGCGAACCATAGGTTAGCCGCAGGTCGCCGTAGTTGTCGCAGCCGTTCGGTGTCGCAGGACAAGCGCCGCTACAGAGTGGATCACCCCATCCATCGCTTCCACAGTCTTTCGGATCCAGATTAAAGACGGGGTCCACGTCGATACAACCGGTTGGGCAGCTGCTGCTGCTGCAGCCCTGAAGTACGGAGTAGGTTACAGTGTTTGCTCCGGAAATGCCATGGTCTTTTGTCGGTCCAAGGGCTACGACATTTTCTCTAAAGATACAGTTTGTGGCGGTCAACGGGTCCGCGCTACTAATTATGGTAACGCCTCCTCCAAGAATTGTAGCGAAGTTGTGAACAACGTCACAATTCGTCATCTCGACGCCGGTCCCGCTGCCGTATATGTAAACCGCGCCTCCGCTCTCGTAGTAGTTAGTCTCAGGGTCGTCGTCGTCGGCCTTGTTGCCCGAAAAAAGAGTGTTCACGTAGGTCGCGTCCTTGCCGGTGTGGACTACCGCACCTCCGAAAGCCGTTGCAATATTTCCGATGAACTTGCAATCGACGACATCGAGGGCGGCGGCCTGCGCGTAAATCGCGCCGGCGTACCCGACTGCGCCGTTCGCAACGTTCCTAATGAATTCGCAGTCAGCGATTGTAATCGTCTCGCTTCCAGGAGTCGATTCCAGCCACATCGCGCCGCCGGCTTGCGACCCGCTCGTAGCATCCAGGCTATTGCTTTCGAACTTGCAGCCGTCAAAGGTCGGAACGCTCTTTATACTGAAGACAGCCCCGCCAAAGGTAATGACGCCCGCATCTGAGGCTGTGTTATTGGATAGGAAAACCGTATCCGTGATCGTGGGCGCGGGATCGGACGGACACGTCGATGTGCCGTCGCGCCCCTGAAGCCAGAGTGCACCGCCCTCAAACGGCGAGGCGTTGACCACGTTATCCTCGAACAGGCAATCTGTGATCGACGCGTTGCCGTTGTCAATCAACAGTGCCGCACCCTTTGCCGCCCGATTGTTATGGAAATAACAGTTGTCGAAAGTCGAATCCTTGAAATGATCGTTCACCGCGCCGTGGTTGGATGCAAAATTGTGGTGAACCATACAATTGGAAACGTCCATACCACCGGCGAAGCAGGGGAAAAATTCGCACTCGTCGTCCCCGATACACGCGGTGGCCGGGCACGGTACCAACGGATTCGCCCAGTCCTTGGATATTGGATCCTGGCAGTACTTCGTGCCGGCCCGAATCTGAATCGCCGCCCCCTGGTTGTCCAGAGCGGCGGGATCGTCGCCGGGTCCGTCCCCGTCGGCCTTACCGCCTTCGATAATAAATCCGTCGAGCCTCGGCGTGCCGCCTTCTGAATGGTGGCAGGAGACGACATGGAACGAATTCTCGCCTTTTAGGCATCGTCCGCCAAGGCAATAGTTGCCGGTGCCGCAGTCCGCGTCGCTGTCACAAACGCAGTATTTGGTAGGCGTGCCTGTACATGCGTAACCCGTGTCGCAGTCCGATGTGTCGGTACAGGTGCAGAGCCCCGACGGCGCATCGCAGGTCTCGCTCGCCGCACAATCGCCGTCGACCTTACATCCGTCGTCGCCGGCCAGATCGCCGCTGAGAATCGTCTCGTTGTCGGGTAAACAGACCTCGCCCGAAACGCAAGGGCACGTGCCGTCGTACGTGGTTCCATCGTAACACTTCAAAGAACGGGCGCCTAACGTAATCTCGTTTCCGACGAAGCCGCCGTACACTTTGGGTCCGTTTCCGCCTCCGACGTCGAAGGTGGCGTCGCGATCGCCGGCCGTGACGCTCGCACCCTCGTCAGGATAGTAGGTGCCCTTGGCGACCCAGATATGATCGTCAGCGACGGCGGCATCGAGGGCGTCCTGGAGTTTTGTGTATGCGTCGTCCCAGGAGGAGCCGTCATCCGCGCCCGTAGCGTCTGTGTTAACATAAATTGGGCATGGGCCGGCGCACTCCGACTGGCACGTAAGGCTGACCTTGGTACAAAGACCGGTGCTTTCGAAGTGGCAGAAGGTATACGGAGAAATGCCACATGACCCGGTCCAACAAGAATCCTCGACGTCCGTGCATACCCCGGATATCTGACAAACACTCTTTACGAAAGTGCCACATGTCCCGAGGATACAAGTATTATTGACGGGCGTGCATACCTTTCCTATCTTACAAATACTCGTTTCCTCCGAACACGGTACGACCTCACACACGTCCGGGTACGTGCAAGCTGGACACACGCCCTGCACGTTGGTGCATCCACCCGTCGACGGATTGCAACAGGCGACCTCCGGTACCGCGCGCGCCTGCTGCGTGCAGAATGTGACCAGGCCAAACAAACCGAGAGTCATGCCATACTTGAGCCTGTGGTTGAGACTCTTAGGTCCCGGGAATCCGCATTTCATCATAGCTTTCTCCTTCCAAAAAAAAACGTAACGCATCCATTAGCGAACCGCGCGCATACCGCGTCCCTTGATCGAGGTGAACGGCCCCGGCACGCCCCGCATGAACTCATGGTTCGAAATCCCGAACGTGCCCGTTGATGTCGTTGCGCCGCGCGCAGGTCGCGTGCCTGCGCCGGTGCTGAGGAGCGGTGTCCGACCACCGTTCTCGATACCAGACGCCGGTCCCACTCGAGTTAGAACGCGCGAAGTCGTCTACATTCACGCCCTAGCGATCGCCGAACTGTGGGAAAAAGTGATGTGCAACTAGTGGGATTCCGCGTTTACGCGTTTTCCGACCGACCTTCCCTGCCCATCCGACGACCGTGCTGAGGCATCGCACCTCCTACGAGAATAGAGATTCCTGATCGAACATCCTAGTCGTAATACAGGAGCCCCAAGTGAACGGCTTGAAGATACGAAATTGTCGGTACGATGTCAATAAGAAACCGAGAGTTTTCGGCATTTGTTAAGTGACTGCCATAATGGTAATTTGGAGAGGGTCGCGGGCAACGAAGGGTTGCGATGTGGTGCGTTCGCGTCAGGCCTGACGGCGGACGTAGCCTTGGTTTTCCCAAGGGAGGGATTGCCATCCTCTATACACCGGCGAGACCCACATAAGTGTAGGCTGTATAGCCTACAGTTGTGGCACGCCTCGCGCGACGAGAGTCGCGAACCTCTTAGTTTTCCTTTCCAAAGCATCATGGGCAGGGATCGGGCGATCCGCTGATTTCCAGTTTTTTTCACTTCATCGGTTCGTCTGTTTTTCTTGAAGTGGCGCATTGGAAAGATAGGGAAGCCGCCGGGTGCGGGCTATGGGTACCTTGGATAAAGCGAGCGATAGGGATTTCGCTTCCCGTTCTTATGTCCTCCGTTCCTAGGCAACCCTTCCGCCCAACCCCGATCATCAAGCCGAGATTTTTAGTCCCCGATAGGTTCAGTAATTGCGGTCTCGCCGAAGTCGTTGGCGCGCGATGGCTGAAACGCGAATCCGATCGGACCAACGTAACCAGCATGCAACGCCCGGCGTGGGCGAAAATTCCAAGTGTGCGGGCACGCGTTCAAGCGCCTGGACCGGAAGGGTGAGGACCACTGAATT
>JADFIX010000521.1 GCA_022566435.1 Planctomycetota bacterium | reverse complement strand
GCGGCGTTGGCATAGGCCAGATCGATCCTCTTCTTCTTGCCGATCAGCAGGCCCGTGCATTGCGGACCCCGCAGATTCTTGCCTCCGCTGTAGGCCACCATGTCAACGCCCATCTTGACGAACTTGCTCAAATTTTCCGCCGGAGGAATCTCGGCCGCCGCGTCGAGGATGACCGGCAAACCGTGATCGTGAGCCGTCTTCGTATAGGTCTCGAGATCGACCTTGTGTCCGAGGCTGTTATGGCTGAGAACGAACGCCATCGCGGCGGTCTTTTCGTTGATGGCCTTCGCAAGATCCTCCGCGGTTTCAACGACAATCAGCTTCACGCCGACCATCCGAAACGCCGCCGATCACCGCGTGGTACGCTTCAGTAACAGTGAGGGCCGCGGCGCCGTGCTTGACGGATTCACCATCACCGGCGCCTCCGGCGGCATCGGGTGCGGCCCCAACAGCGAACCGACAATCCGTCGATGCCGCATGGAGTTTAATTTCGCCGCCACCGGCCCGGGCATCGATTGCTTCGAAGCCAATCCGCTCATCGTTAACTGCGAGTTCTTCAACAACGAGGCCACGCTTTACAACGGCGGTGCCATTCTTTGCAACCGCAGTAGCCCGGTCATCGCCAATTGCCTCATCAAGGGTAATGGAGCCATGATCGGAGGCGGCGGTATCTATTGCTACGACAACGCGAGTCCCACGATCGTGAACTGCAACCTTTACCTCAACGGCGCGAAATGGGGCGGCGGCGTATTCGCCGACAACAACAGCCATCCCACACTGGCCAACTGCATCGTCTGGCTGAATTACCCCGGCGCGCTCGTCGTCGGCGTCGACAGCTCGATCACCGCGACTTACTCGAGCATCCAATCGACGCCGGTCTACCCCGGTATCGGAAACATCGCGGAGTCGCCGCATTTCCACACCTCGGGCGACTTCCGCCTGGTACCCGGCTCGCCCGGAATCGACGCGGGAGACAACAGCGCCGTGCCTGTCGAAGCGCTGCTGGATCTTGACGGGTTGCCCAGGCTCGCAGATGACACGTTTACCGACGACACCGGCGCGGGGACCGCACCCATCGTCGATATGGGTGTATACGAGTACCGAGACTGCGACGAAGACGGTGACCCTGATCCGCTCAAATTCGGCGATTGCTCGGTTTCTCCCAAGTGGTGCGACTGTAACCAAAACGGTCTGCTAGACGAATGCGACATTGATGACGGGCGGGCCAACGACTGCAATCTCAACGATGTACCCGACGTCTGCGAGGGCCCCGGTGATTTCGACGCCGATGGCGACGTGGATCTGATCAACTTCGCGTTCTTCCGGTCCTGCCAGACGCCACCGATTGCGTCACAACTTTTCGGGAGTTGCTGCTTCTTCGATTTCGACGTGGACTTAGACGTGGACCTGCGAAACTTCGCGCAATTCCAAAACGGCTTCGACCCATCGTAACCAGCCGCCGTGAAATCATCGTTCCGAAAGACGTACCGGCAGGGCGGGTGGGCCGTTTTTACCACAAAGGCACCAAGACTCAAAGAAGAACAGCACTGGCAGATGGTTATCAGCTTTCGGATACCGGGAGGTACATCTGAAAACTGATCACTGACAACTGACGACTGAAGACTGACAACTCTTCGCTCAATGCCCCGATCCACGGATCAGATCGAACAACAACTCCGCCGTACGATCCGAGGCGTGCGTGTCGCGCATCGGTTCGACGACGGCCGAAAGATCCGCGATCATTCTGGTGCGCGCCTCTGCGGAACTCAGTAACTCGATCGCCCGCTCTGCGATCGGCGCGGTGGACGTGTAGTAGGGCATGAACTCCGGCACGATTTCCCGACCGGCCAGAATATTGGGCAACGAGAGATGCTGTGTACGGATCATCCACCGGCCCACGAGTTGATAGAACAGACGTGAGGCGTTGTACATCACGACCATCGGCTTGCTGTGAAACGCCACTTCCAAGGCGGAGGTCCCGGACGCGACGAGCACAAGATCGGCCGCGGCGATCAGTGGCGGCGGCGCGCCGAAGAACGTTTCAACGGCAGGGTGCAGCTTCGCGAGACTTCCGTCCACAAGCGGTTTCACTTGCTCGTTGGCGACCGAGACGATGAGTTTCGCATTCGGAAAGGCCTCGATGATCCTCTCACCGACCTCGAGCTGCCCGCGAAGCAATTCCTCCACGACATGCCGTCGCGAGCCCGGCAGCAAGGCCACAACCGGCGATCCGCCGACACGAAGGCGATTCACCGAGTCTGGATCGACGGGCGTCTCGGCCAACCGATCGGCCAATGGATGGCCCACGTAATACGCGTCAACGCCTTGATCGCGGAAAAACCGCTCTTCGAAAGGAAGAATGACCGCCACTCGATCGGTTCGGTTGCGTAGCTTGTGAATACGATAGCCCCCCCATGCCCACATTTGCGGGGCAATGTAGTAAAGCACGGGTACGCCGGCCGACTGCGCGCGAGCGGCGAGCGGCAGGTGAAGCGTCGGCGAGTCGATCAATACCGCAGCAGAGAAGCTATACCGCCTCAGGTAGTTATCGGCAGTTCGCAGCATCGCGATGGCCCGGCCAGCCACCTTGATGGCACCGAGCAGCATCCCGGAGGTGCGAGACATGTCAAAAACGGCTTCACACCCGGCCTCGACCATCAGCGGACCCGCAACCCCCACGAATCGCACTTCCGGACACCGGCGAATGGCTGCCCGGATCAACGCCGCTCCGTGTACGTCACCGCTCGGTTCCGCCGCGCTTATGAAGACCAGCGGGCGGTCGTTTTGGTTCGCGACATTCATTCCGGCATGAATCCTCAAATAACGACATCAGTCAGCATTCCGAAAACGATGTTCGGCGCAAGTCGGTAGGCTCGTCCAACAGGCGATGGACGCTACGGTAGGGTCGGTCGCCGGTCAACCGTCACGGATGACATGCCACCGCAAGAATGCCCGTAACTTCTTTATTGACAATATGTTACAACGCAATCACCACAGTTCGAGTCGTCCGACATGGGGTTCTAGAAGAATCAGAGCCGCATCTGTGATCGCACCGCTTACGAACTCTAGCGGATAGACACGGGTTCCGTTCGATTTTGCGACCCCTTTCACGGCGTCCCTTCTCTCGATAATCGGCTGAAATCTTCACCCAGTATCCGGTTGAGTTGCATTGGAAATTCTGTGCCGACCTGACTTGATAACCTCTGACAACCTGCTACACTCGTGGATTCTGTATTCCTGGTAGTGGTGCAGCTTTGTCGGTCGTAGTTAGTCGGAGGTGCTTTTTGGGATCGGAGTTGGTACGGGAACTAATAAACTCAGGCATTCATTTTGGGCATCGCGCTAGCCGCTGGAATCCGAAGATGAAACCATACATCTTCGGTAAGCGGAACACCATTCATATTATCGACATACGTGAAACGGTGAAGGGCTTACTCCGTGCAAAGAGATTTATCGCCAAGGTCGTTTCCAGCGGCGAAGATGTCATTTTCGTCGGCACGAAACGTCAGGCGCGCATTCAAATCAAAGAACATGCGACCCGCGTCGGCATGCCTTGGGTGACGGATCGCTGGCTTGGCGGCACGTTGACCAATTTTCGCACAATCCGTTCACGTCTCGCGCGACTGGAAGAGCTGGAAGCAGCGGAGGCCGACGGCAGCTCGCAGCAGTACAGCAAGAAAATGATCGCCAAACGCACGCGCGAGCAGCGCAAGATTCTACGCAACCTGCAAGGCATCCGTGAGATGGACCGGCTCCCTGGCGCGGTCATCATCGTGGACGTGCATAGAGAGCGTAACGCAGTCCTGGAAGCTCGAAAGCTCGGTATCCCCACGATCTGTCTGATTGACACCGACTCAGATCCTGATTTTGCGGATATCCCGATCCCAGGAAATGACGACGCCATCCGCGCGATCGACACCATCTTGAAGCACCTAGCCAATGCCATTGAAGAAGGACTCCGCGGGCGCAAGGCGCCGCCCGAGGAAGCGGGCGACGACCCAAAGCCAACACCGCCGCGCGAGGCTGTCGAGGCGGCCGGATCGGTCGCACCCGTGACACAAACCGAAATAACCGGCACAGATGCCGGCGCCTCGAGCGAGCCGAAACCTAGCGATAATGCAGGCGTCACGGCCGCGACGGCGTCCGATTAGGAGACGACGTGGCCACAGCCGCTTCGCGCCCGTAGGCACTGGCTCGTGCTCGGTGTGAACCGCATCGTGCC
>JADFIX010000520.1 GCA_022566435.1 Planctomycetota bacterium | reverse complement strand
CCGGACGCGCATTGCGGTGCTTGAGCGTGGGCGGGGGGGGGGCCTTCGCCACAGGCTTCGTGTCTTCGCCGAAAGACCGAGATGCGGCGACTGTCAGCAGGCTGATACCGAGCAAAACGATGTAGCCACGACCTCGGCCGGCGCACGAGGGCGGCCGATTGTTTCTTGAGCACTGTCGCATGAAAACTCCTCCGTATCTTTATTAGTCCGTAGACCGAGGCGGACGGCCTACGAATAGGTGCGCCGTTTCGCCGGCAGCCATTTTCTCACTATATCGTCGTCCGGCAAGCACGAACGGTACAGGCCCGATAAGGCCGTACGATGCGGTATCCGGCGGAGCCCCATGGTCGGACGATTCCGCGTATGCCGTGACTTCAGGGCGCACTGATGGCGTCGATACGCTGAAGTATCTTCGAACTCAATCCAATCGACAAGCGATCGAGACCACGGGCGGGGGCCTCGCTATTCTACGCGACACGTTAGTCGGAGATATAGAGAAACCAGCAAGAACGTGGGTTATGAATCAGAAGTCGTGCTTGCCGCAGGGGTTATCACGCCTGGTGCACGATTAATCCTCGTACGGACAGGCAAGACGGTACATGCGGGACGCGCTATACACCCACTCATCAAGCGGGGGCAGGCATCAATCGTCATCGCCCGTATCGTCGCCCTGATGCCGCCAAACAGGTCAGGCACGGCGTTCTTGCGGTGCCATGCAAATACCGTCCAACACCCAACAGCGGATCATCATCGATTACCTCGCCACCCTCACCGACGCCCCGGATGCCTTTCTCCACGGCGCGACGCTTTCGCTCTGCGCGTCGCTGCTGGGCAAACGTGTCGTCACCCCCTTCGCCGGACGAGAGCTGACGCCCTGCCTCTGGATCGTGCTGGTGGGTCGCTCCACCAAGCTGCGTAAGACCACTACCCAGAGCTGACCCGACGACTTGCCACCCGCGCTCTCGGCAAATCCGTGATCTTTTTCCTACCGCATTCCTGCAGCTTCGAGGGACTGGTCGAATCACTGAATTCGACGTCGCCGGAGAAAGCCGATCGCGAGGGGGCAGGGTGGTTCGTGGTCAACGAAGCCCCGTAGGAGCGAAACAGGTGTCGCGCTGGTCCTTTGTCGGGCGAGCCTACGGGACGGTTTGCCACAAAAGACACTCCTACCCATTCTCAGTCGACGTCCAAGTCGAGTTGTTGTTTGACGAGTTGGGCGACGGATGCCGGGTTGTGACCGGCGGTATCCAAGACATGATCGGCCGCCTCGCGATAGAAGGGCGTGCGTTCTTCCAACAGTTGCTCGATCTCGTCCTCGAGAGGCCGATCAGTGAGCGGGGGGCGTGATTGAGGCGACGATTGATCGCCGCGAATCCGGGTGACGAGGACAGACTTTGGCGCGGTCAGCCAGACCACGGTGGCCGACGACTTCAGCGCGGCGACGTTGCGGTCATCGAGCACGGCGCCACCTCCCACACTGATGATGGACGGTGGACCGGCAACGGCCTGGGCAACCGCGGCACGTTCGAGGCGACGGAATTCGACCTCACCTTGCCGATCGAAAATCTCGGCGATCGACAAACCCGCGCGGCGAATCACCAGCTCGTCCGTGTCGATCAGAGGCAGCCCCGTCAGTGAGGCAAGCTCTCGTCCGACAGCGGTCTTGCCGCTACCGCGATAACCGATGAGTGCGATCGACCTTCCCGCGCGATGATGACCATGATCTGTCATGAAGATCGTTTGCTTCTCGTGTTGATCTCGCGGGCAACCCAGTCACGCGCCGAAGCACGATCCGGTCGCACACCCGTCCACTGTTCCATCTGTAACGCGGCTTGGCCGACGAACATATCGAGACCACCCAGCGTCGCAGCGCCCACCTTCGCGGCCTCGCTCAGCAAGCGCGTTTCGAGCGGACGATACACGATATCAAATACCAGCGAGCACCCGCCGAGTTGCGTCGCCGTCAGGGGTGTCGCGTCGACGTCGGGCCACATGCCCACACTCGTGCAATTGATGACCACCGAGCCCGCCCGGCGATCCAGATGCTGCCACTCTGCAGGTGTCGCGCCGAATTCGCCGGCGATGGCTTGTGTGCGGTCGGCGGTGCGTCCATAGACCACGGTATCACAGCCCAGCGCCTGTAGTCCCGCGAGAACCGCCCGGGCCACACCACCTGTGCCAAGCACATCAACCGTCAGACCTCGCGCCTTTGTGGGCGTACGCCCAAGCGCGGCGATCATGGAATCCATGGCCGCGATACTATCCGTATTGAGACCACGCACCTGCCCGTCTTTGAAGCTCAGCGTATTGATGGCCCCGATTCGTTTGCACCGCTCGTCCGTTTGGCCGTCGACCCATTCCAACGCGGCAGTCTTGTGAGGAATGGTGACGCTGAAGCCGCCGATATCGAGCCACGGCCGCGACCGGCAGGATTCGAGAAACCGCGCAAGCCCGCCACCATCGACACGTACCCGTAGCGGTAGGTAGACCGCGTTGAGCTTGGCCTCGCGAAACCAGCGGTTGAACAGCACGGGGCTCATCGAGTGGGCCACCGGATCACCGAGCACACCGAATACTTTCGTATCTTTGTCGATACCCTCCCAGCGGTACTGCTCGATCATCTCGTCGAGCGTGCACTGACCCGGTGCCGTCGATTTGTCGTCATCCAGCGCACAATACGTTCCAAAAGCGCCGAGTTTTGCCGCCAGCACGCGGGACCAGATGCCGTCCTCGCCCATCGCAATACCGATCAACGCGTCTCGGTACTGGTGCATCGCATCCAGCGCATCAAAGCTTTCGCATATGTGTTCCGCGCGATAGGCCACCTTGGCGATCGAACCGGACTGCGCGGCGATGATCTCCGCGATAGTGCCGCCAAGACGCGGCGGACGACGCTGAAAATCGTGGCTCGAAAGAATCAGGCGACGGTCACCGTGTACGGTGCGCTCTACTGCCAGCCCGATTTTGTGACGAATGCCGGCCGATCGCTTCCAGTCCGACCATTCAAAGTCGACACATACGTCGGCGCCGCGGGCGACGGCCAATATGCGTGAGACGCGATCCGCCGAATTTCCACGGAAATGCCCACCCTCGCCCGCACTACGACACGTCACGATCCAGGTACGATTCGGATGAGCGCGTAGGAACGCGTGTACTTCGCACGGGTCGCCGTCGAAGGTGTCGATACGTAATTCGACCGCGGTCGCCCCTTTGGCCCACGCGCGATCTGCACGCTGCGTCAGGTCCAGGATCGAGTCTACCGGTATGGATGCAATGAGCAGGGTCATTCAGTTTCATCGGCGGACGAGGCTACCCCGTTTGACCCGCGACCCGTTGCTCGAGGATCGGAATCTGCTCGCGCAACGCCTGTGCCTGGGGGGAACGCGGAAAATGTTCGATGACGTGCCGGGCGATTCGCAATGCGTCGGCAAAGTGATGTCCGCCGATGAGCTCCTTGAACTTCTCTTCGTATTGTTTGCGCTGCACGATCTCGGCATTCGTCGCCAGCGTGGCCTTTTGGCTTCGTAGGGCTTCCGCTTCACGACCCACCGGGAACCGTTCGAGAAATTCCTCGGTGGCGGCCAGCGCCTCCGCCCAATGATGATGTTGCACGCTTTCCTGAATATGGGCGTTCAGACGGGCACGTCTGGTGTCTTCCCAAAGTTGCTTGCTGCGCGCGCTATCGGGATGGTCCGTGTAGAGCGTGTGGGCGTAAGACTCTGCCTGACCCCACTCTCCTTCGCGTATCGCAGCTTCCACGACTCTCTTCGAGCGGGCAAAGTCGAGCGATTCGTGTCTCGTCGACGCCTCTTCAATCTTCCCGCCCAAGCGTTCCAATGTCTGGGTGCTGCCGTACACGGCCTCCACGTCGCGGAGCAGAATACGTGCTCGCCCGAGTTCTCTTCGGTTGATGGCGTCGATGATTTCTTCGGTCGCCCGGCGTTGCGCTTGAATCCGGAGGCGCGCGACGTTCTCTTCTCGCGCTTCCTTTGGCAGAAGCTGCACATCCCGAAGATCGGTGATCGTCGTGACGAGCTGCCGCGAATCGCCGCGCGACAATCCTAAAGACGACTCAGCGCCGCCGCCTTCTGCCTCCGCCGCGTCTGAATAGTAGGGGGTCGGTCCATCCGATTCGTCGGCGCTGCGATTCACGGCGTGACTGTATTTGACGACCGCCGCCAGTCCCATCAAGAGCGCTCCCATCGTCAGGCCGAACAGGAACGCCCC
>JADFIX010000519.1 GCA_022566435.1 Planctomycetota bacterium | reverse complement strand
GTCGGGCGAAGCCCGACCTACTCGGCTGCTCCAGGTTGGGGCGGCGCAGAATGCCCTTGATGCTGTTTTTCGTCCGCGTCAAAGCGCATCCGAGACGGTAACGCAGATGCGTAAGCTGCCGGTCGTATTGCTCCTGTTCAGTCGCCCGATAGACCTCACTGATGTGAACCAAGCTCTGCCGCTTGGCGATGCGGTCCCGGTTGATCCAGAGCAGCTCACTGAGCCTGGCCGCGTCCCGCCGATCAGTGTTCTGGCGAATGCGATCCGGGCCGCTGATCACGCATACCCGCTTGCAGCCCTGTTGCTCGAGACGTCTGACCAGCCAGCCGTTGAAGCCGCACACCTCCATCACGGCCACATAGCCGTCATGCGCCGCAGCGCGCTCCCCCAGCGATGCGAGAAACCGATCGACCTCCTCCCATTTCGTACTCACTTGACGCCTCAACTCTATTTGCCCTTGTTCATCCCGAACACAAATGGTCAAATGACGCTTGTGCTGGTCGATTCCAACGAACAACATGGTTGGGTTCTCCTGCGAATCGGATGCTGTTCTGGCGATCCCCAGTGGATACGCCGTCCAACGCATCCTGCAGGAGAACCCTCTTTCATGGAATCATCCTTCATTCAATTTCCACAAGATTCGATGCTAACTCGAAATCTCAAGTTCTGGTGGAAGAACTTTCCAGACTTTGGTTGTCGATTCGTGCAGTCCCCGACTCCTTTTCGCAGCGAAGCAGCAGAGCGTGCTTGCTTTTGTGCGTTCGCTCCGAGGGCGCGATTGGACCCGATCAACCCACCTTGTAGGCTATACAGTTGCTTTTTGTGTAGCCTATGTAGCCTAATTGCACCGTCTAGAAATTGTGCCATAATAAATACAGATCGGAGACTGTCGTGGTAAAACACGCGGTAGCCGGCAGTTGGCCAGGGTAGGGTTCGGTCGGCCAAGCTCCGCGATCGGCTGGTGCCCGCTGGCCTGCTTCGATAAGCCGTCATTTTAGGCGCCATATGCGTTTATGGTGCCGATTTTCACGAACAGCCCATCGGGCTGGAAAGGAGAATAGTAATGTTGTTCAGAAAGTGTATGGTAGCTGCGGCTCTCTCCGTTGGGATCGTCACGGCCTCGTTCGCGCTGGTGGCGAGTGATGACCTGGCCGGTGTCACAGAGCCGGCGTGTTCGGTCGTAGTCGAGTCCCCCGCGGATGACCCGCCGCCGCTCGACAATCACGAGCAATCATCGGGCTGCCCCGGAATGACGGACTGCAACGGGAACGGGGTCGACGATCGGTGCGACGTCGATTGTTCGAATTCCGGGATATTCTGCATCGATGGGTTCCCGGCCAACGCCATGTGCAACTCGGGCTACCATGCGAGTTGCGGTACGAGCGCGGATTGCAACGAGAACGGCGTCCCGGATGAATGCGAAGGCGTCGAATGTTGCAGTGATTTTGATTGCGGCCTCGGGCAGTGCTGCGGCCACCAGACGGCGAATGTTTGTGGATGGTGCAGTCGCTAGACGCTGACCGGTCTGATTGATCAAGCCAAGGCATACTCTCGGGCGGGTGGAGAGCCACCCGCCCGAGCTCTCTTTGCATTTCGTTGATTCGATCTCGGTCGTTCTCACGCCCGCCAACGCGGGACTGAGCGAAGAAGAGAGAGCGTTTCCAACCAAGCAATTAGGTCGGGCTTTGCCCGACGGATTATCTTTCGATCCGCCGATGTCGAGCGGTGCCCGCCCTACACGGCTACGACCCGTTCGCCTCTTTCGGGGCTCGGTCTTTGCGGGCGTCTTTCTCTCCCGGCTCGGCCGATGTTGATTGCTGCTGTTGGGACGTGGTCAATAGCGCGTCCAAGCGCGTTTGGAAACCATCAAACAAATCGTCCAGGTCGAACTGCAAGACCTCGCGTCGACGTCGCGCCTCTTCTTGATGGCCGCCCGCCTGATAGCGAGCGACCTCATCGCCCATCGCGCGCGTGAGTTTTCCGGCTTGTGCCCGCACCTCTTCGAGAATGGACTTCGCGGCGTTCGACTGGGCGGGCGTAAGTTGATACCGCGTCGTGAACGCCCGAACGTACGCCCCCCACCGGTCCATGTCACCCGCGGCAGCGCCGGTTTTCGCTTTGCCGGACCCGAGCTTTTCGCCGTGCGTACCCGAAACCGAATATGGAAATCTCTCAGCCAATCGTTCCCGGCCTCGTTTCGCCTGCTCTTTCGGCAACGCGTCCTCGATCCGGTCGGCGAGGTCACTCCAATCGATCGGATGATCTTCGTAAATTTCATCCGAGCGTTGTTTGAGCCTTTGCAGCTCGGGGTCATCCCGTACACGTGGAAGCTTTGCCCGCGCTTCCGCGGCGCCAGGCGCACCATCGCTTGCCCGTCGTATCACATCAAGATGTTCACGGAGGCGATCGAACGCGTCTTCCTGCAGACCGACAATCTCATCAAACTGCTGCTTGCCCATCCGCCGCCCCCAATCGGCCCAGACTTCGTCGCGAATCGCGTTACATGTTTCCTTCTGGGCTTCCGTCAGCCGATAGGCGTCAAGAATCCTGTCGGCCAGGGGCATACGTCGCTCTCGCCACATCCGCAGGTGCTCGTCGCCTTTACTGTGGATGTACCGCGCCTTCCATGCCGAACGACACTCGCACACGCCCCAACTGATATTGATTCCGGAATCGCGATGACGCAGGCAATCATCGGGAAACACGCACTTGTCTACGTCCGGCGGGGCTGCGGAAACAGAATACGCCGCAAGAATGCCACACGACGCCAAGGTTAGGATGGAAATGAGTAGACGATGTACCATCATTCCGCAGACTTCCGTTCTTGCACTCGAAGATGGTTCGAAGAGACAATCATTCCCGACCCCCGCCGCGTGTCTATATCACACTGGCTTAACACCGTATCGCCAACTCCGAATCTTCCTATACCATAATCCATCCCACTCAAAATGTCAAGTTGTGGCGGAAGAACTTTCCAGACTTGGGATGTCGATTCCGGCAGTCCCCGACTCCTCTCGGCAGCGAAGTCACAGAGCGTGTTTGCAGTTGTGCGTTCGCTCCTGGGACGCGATTGCAGCCGATCAACCGGCCTTGTAGCCTATACAGTTCCTTGTTGTGTAGGCTACGTAGCCTAATGCACCGTCCACGAAATGTGTCAATATGAATACAGACCCGCGATCATGAAAGGAAACCATACGGAAGTCAGCACTTGCGCAGTTGCACAACGCATTTTCCCATCACCGCCCAAACGGAATCGCTACCGAACACGACGGCGATGCGGGTTTCGACATCTCGCTCTCCTCGAGGTCTCGTCAAGAAGGCTTTTCGCGGTCACGCTGGGACACTGTGGTAGCCGTTGCGACATCCTAGCGCCACCGCAACGGCCATTGACGGTCGTGGACCTAGCGTCCGGTCACCCGTAACGGAGGAATGTCGAATGGCATGTCCGCCACGACGGACGTCTGACGGTTACTTGGCGTCGGCATCCCCGATAGCGTCCGCAGAAGGCTGGACCTTATCGCGGGCACGCATGGCGGGTCGATCTACATCCTGGACGATGCCTCGCCGTGCTGGCCGTACGTGGCGCAGCCGGTGAGCGCCGCCGCGCCGATCATGACCACGAAACGGCAAACCGCAAGAGAATATTTAGCCATCGTCATGGGTGTTCCTTTCAACTCTCCAGTTCGTCGAGGACCTGCCGCAATTTGGCTGAATATCGGATCGTCACGGAACGGGTCGAGGGAGCCCCACGTGAAGGCGTTGAATAGAGTAGCCCGGGGTAAGTCCCGAGCCATCGGGACGCCACCCCGGGTTGGGTCGAGTCCCAAGAAGCGAACCCTGAAGGGCCTTTCAGGGTTGGATGCGGCGGGTATCACCTACCCAGGGTGGCGACCCGGCGTACCGGTCTGACCTAGGGCTACTTTCTTTAACCCCTTCGGGGCTTGCAAGAGCGGAACACAATAACGTACGAGCCCTGAAAGGGCGCAACATCCATATTCTCGAGTCGCCATCGTCTTTTGGGGCGAACAACGATCGCACACGAACAATAGGGGCGAACCGCGAACGCATACGAGCCACGCGGGCGAACTGCGAACACACACGAGGTGTAGATCGTACGCGCGACGAAGACCGATCACAAGCGACTTGTGTAGAACAACGACGGACTTGTGTAGAACAACGAGGGACTTGCCCCCAGCGACTGTCTGGCAGGCCTTCAGCCTGAAAGGCT
>JADFIX010000518.1 GCA_022566435.1 Planctomycetota bacterium | reverse complement strand
CGAACTGCCGTGCGCGGTCGACTGGCAGGGCCGAGCAGGCGACAGCGAGGCCAATGACATCGTCGGCAGCGAGTCCAGTGTGCTCAGCCTCATTCCGCCGAGACTTCTTGCCGATCTGGTTAAATACGCCACAGTGACCGACGAGAGCTGGCTGGGGAACCTGCGCTGTGCGCTCTTGGCGGGAACACCCACATCCGTGTGGACGATGCGACAGGCGCTAGAAGTTTTCCGCGACACAAGGTTCATCGTCACCCTCGGCCAAACCGAGGCGTCGTTTCCGATCACGCGTCATGTTGTCAGCCCGCGTGACGTGTCCCTGGATGGACCATCGCTGATACCTTTGGGCGCTCTCACGAGACCCTACAAGGAAAGCCGGGTAGGTGAGGACGGAAAGGAGGGCGAATTACTTCTCCGAGGGGATCCTGTCGCGCCGGGAAAGTGGAAGCCCAGCATGCCCGGTCCGGGAGGGGAATTCGTCCCCTTCGATCGTCCTTTTTTGAGGAGCGGTGATCGCGTTAGGAAGGGCGCGGACGGTGTACTTCATTACTTGGGGCACGTAGCGAATTCCTGGCAAGTCAACGACCGATGTCCGCCCCCCTTTGCGATCGAGGCGGTCGTCGACGCTTGCCCCGGGGTCAAGCGCAGTCGCGTGGACTGGGTGGCCGATCTTGGCAGCATGGTTAGCGCGGACATGACAGTGCAAGGCGAGGGAGCGGACATTGACGATGATCGCATCCGGAGTTTCTTCAGGAAGCACCGTGACTCCGCCCGTCTTGCCCACCTCGAACTCGGAGACATCACCGTCGGTCGCGTGGAGGTCACGCTGACCGGCAAGATCAAACGATAACCGCGTAGCGCACGATAAAGGTCGAGGACGACTATGACCAAAACGCACAGCGCAAGCCGCCACGCTCAGATCTATCCTTGGCGGGACTTCGATTTCTCACGCATCTCGACCGGCACCCTCTTCTACTACGTCGGAGCGGGGTTGTCTATCGCCGCGGGGATGGTCGGCTGGGGCGAAATGGTCTGTCAGATCTGGAGATACCTGAATTATTACGAAAAGCAAAAGGAATTCAAATCGTTCCTCGATGGCTCGCCTGAATCCAACGAGAAGTTCCTAGAAGGATTCGTCCAAGCCGAGACAAAACTGAAAAACGGAAAGTCCGTTCGCATCCTTTCGCACGATTCGGCGTTCGACGCTGACGAGGACTGCGCTTTGGGGCGCGTGGTCCTCCTCAACTTGTTGCTGCGCAGTCGTGGGCCCAGCGTTTACCTAACGATTCGGCAGGGCGAGGCAATTCCGGATCCGGAGAAGGATCCGCGTCAAAGGGCAGGCAAGCAGCCTAGCCCGGAAGACCTTGCTCTACAATCCCTAATCTGGCGCAGCCACTGTCACGGCGTACTGACGACGAACTATGACGTACTCCTTGAGCATGCGTTTTCTGCATCCGGCTTCGGTACATCCCTCAGGACGTATCGTTACACGGCGGACTTTTTGCGTTTCATCCTAAGCAATCCACATTTTGTGCTAAAAATGCATGGCGATATCAATGATCTGCGTACGATTGAGTTTCGACCGATTTCTGCCTGGGATCGCGGCGGGTTGTCCAAAGAAGAAGGTCGAGGAGAGGATCTTAAACGTGTCTATCAAACCGCCCTCGACCGCGGGCACATGATTTATCTCGGGTGTGGATTCTGCGACGAAACGATCAATCAGCTTCATAAATCGTGGCAGCCAACTTCGCACGCAGGGCTTTTGTCTCGTCTGGCTATCGTGCCCCAGAACGAAATCACGCACGGCTCGATAGATCCGACGAATTACCCGGACATTGAATTTCTGACCTGGGACGGCGACGCGACATCCGAGGTTCGAAGTTTCCTGGAGCGGATCGTCTCTGAGCGATCCAAATTGCAATCGCTGGCAACCGTTTGTCCAGAGGCGAGTGACATCCACGAGCAAGTCTTTATGTCCAGGGAAGCGCATGAATTGCGCCGCCGCATGGCCACAGAGCATTGGACGTGCAAGGGTCGCGTGCCACGATAAGAGCAGTTAGGAGTGGTCAGGATCGACTACGGACGCGGCTCGGCGGTAGGTCGAACGGCGGGTCGTCTACGCCAGCTCCCACAACTCAGGGCACCGAATCGTCAAACCGTCGCCGCCGAGCGTGTCCGACAGGGTCTGCGCAAGACTCTCGACGCAATTGCGCTGCCGCGCGGACTACGACTCGTCGCCGATCGGTGCCGCGACGTCGATACGAATGACTCCGGCTGATTCGGCGATCGTTTTCTGACTACGCCAGTTGGCCGTTCTCAGAGCCCGGCCAAAACGTTGGACATAGAGTGATCATTCACCATCAAGGCCGTCGCCGATGCCGCTGTGTCCAAGAACGGAAGCGTGTCCGATTGAAACCAAACCGAACACACGAACTCCCGATACCCGCCAACACGGCGGCCGTCCACCGCGACATGATTGTAACATCGAGCAAACTCTCGTGCTGAGTGCTAAGCCAAGCAAGACCGAGTGATGTCACTTAGAGAAGTGACGCCCGCCAGTTGCATGTCGAGCACCAGCTCTGCGTGCAGGAGGTCGAGGGCCCGTGCAACACCGCTTTGCCCGAACGCAGCAAGCCCCCAGCAGAAAGGACGACCGATACAGATCGCGTCCGCACCCAACGCGAGCGCCTTGAAAATGTCCGTGCCGCGACGTATGCCGCCATCGATAAGCACCGCGATTCGCCCGTCGATAGCCTCGACGACTTCCGGCAGACATTCGACGGTACCCCGATCACTTTCCAGCTGCCTCCCGCCATGATTCGACACGATGACGCCGTCGACGCCGTGCTCCAAGCATAGCTTGGCATCCTCTCCAGTGACGATTCCCTTGAGGACGACTTGCATCGCGCAATTCGTCTTCAGCCAGCGTACCATGTCCCAGGTCATGCCGGGATCAAAAATCGTCTCGCCGCTGCGAATTCCTTCGTAGTTGCCGAGGCGCGTTGCCTCTCCCTTCAGCAATTCGGTCAACGTCGTGCCATGCAGTTCCCTGTTCCCGATCACCGGCGTATCAACCGTGAGTACCACCACGCGACAACCCGCGTCCTCGGCCCGGCGCAGCAGCCCGCGGGTCACCTTGCGGTTCGGCGTGGGATAGAGTTGGAACCAAACGTTTTGACCACCGGCCGCAACAATTTCCCCCACCGAGTAGTTGGAGACCGACGAAACGATCATACGACGGCGTCGGCTCGCCGCGGGCCGGGGAGGAGATCTTGAAGCGCACCGCGCGGCGCAAACAGTGGCCGAATACACCCGGCTGGCCATTCGAGGCGAGGGCGCGCATTTGCTCTTTTCCTTGGCTGCATTGGGCATTATAGGGGGCGCAACTTCCCTGAAAACGACCACGCGCTTCCCGGTTTGCCGCCCTCCGAAACTCCAACTTGACTCCCGGTAACTCCTTATTTAGTGTAGCTACCAAGTCGGATCTTAACTGCACAACCTTTTCTCTTAGATTGCACACAGATTCACAGGAGGTATGAAGCTGTGCCGCCAGTGTGTGCAACTCGCGCAATTGTTCTTTACAGTTACTCTCCACTGACGGAAGTTTTTTTGTTTCCTCTAAAATTTGAATTTGTTTCGTTAATACATCCCGATCTTCTGGCGAGAGCACATCGACTGCTGGTGTGTATTTGTCATCACGAAAGGTCTGAAATGCTTTTCCGAGAACAGTACTGGTACTCTTCGCCTCTGCACTAAGAGCATCGAGTGCTAGCTGAAGTGCGTCGATAGAATCGCTCTCAGCCTTCCGCGTCTCATTCGCACGCGCTTCTACATTACTCAATGCATCTTTAAGATCACCGTGGCATTCTGCGCTCACAAGAGGCAGAATAGTTGTATCGACGCGACTTGGTACGACATCCTCAATCTGTGTTCGGCGCAACTCGACATCTCGAGCAATCGCCTCAAGCCGCTCCTCCGCTATGAGGAACCAATCATACTGGTCCTGTAAATCAGACAACTGATCCTCAGCTAGCCGAGCAAGTGTGGATCGCTTCCGCCTTAGCTCCCAAAGTTCTTGCAAGGCTTTGCTCAGTCGCCTCACTTGTCGCTGCAACAAGGGAAGAATATCTCTAGCTTGGCCAATGTGCTTACGGATTTCGATGTAGGCTTGAATGACACTCTCGGGCTCACCGGCACGATCAAGTATGCCGATTCGTGCTGATGCATGATCA
>JADFIX010000517.1:2749-4236 GCA_022566435.1 Planctomycetota bacterium | reverse complement strand
CTGCCGCAGGAGTATGGTGGGGTGTGAACCTCGGTGGGGTACGGCCTCTATATGCATGACTACATTATATCCCATAGCCATGCTTTGTCAATAGTGCACTAGAGAATTTCTACCAGAATATACATGACTACGTTTTGCGCTTTGCAGATCCTCCAGAAACGCCGTTCTCAAGCCTGCAAGGCCCAATTTCAATGCAGAATCAGCCTCGCCAATGCTCGGAACTTCGGTCTAGACGGTCCGTTTCGAGCGAAGCGATGTTCTGGAAGACGCGGATATGCACCTCTTGAATTAGATCATCGGCATCCACGACACTCGAAAGATCCGCCGGGATCTTTGCTGAAAGGTAATGGTGGAGCTGGCCCCGAGCCTGTGCGAGCAATGCTATTAGGGCGTCATCGTTGCCTTGGACCGCTCGTACCACCTGATTATTTTGGAGATCGCGCTCCCGCATGGCCCTATTCTCGTTTACCGAGTTAATCGCCCGACCCTGTACCGTGACATCATTCTATCAAATCAGCCACGGCGTACCAAGGCCACGAACCGGCATCCGACACCCGATTCGCCCACGTGCGGACGGATTCAAACCGTTTTTCTAAGTTTTTGTAGGAATTATTGGGCGCTCATCCGAAAAGCGGAATCTTTATTCCTTGGCTGTGAGTGGGTGTCAGGCTGAGCGTCAACGCTTGCTTCATCCGGCGCCAGCTCGAGAGCCAAAGAGAGTCGGGCAACGTGCTCGGTCCTATAAAACAAAAGGAGAAGACCGATGGGAGTAGCAAGACTTTCGATTTTGGTGGTTGCGGCGAGCCTGTGGGGCCTCGCCATCACGGCGTCGGCCGAGTCGACGGGAACCGCGTTCACCTTTCAGGGGCAGCTCAAGCAGGGCGGCATACCGGTCAACGGCACGTTTGAATTCGACGTCGGTCTTTGGACCGCTAGTGCGCCGGACGGCGATCAGCTGGGTTCGCAGGTCGTCCAGGCCGAGGTCAGGAACGGATTATTCACCCTCAAATTGAACGAAGGTGGCCTGCTCGGCGCTAATGCCTTCAACGGCGATGCCCGCTGGTTGGAAATTGCCGTGTGTCGACCGCCGGACGATTGTACGAACCCGGCGAATCACTCGACGCTGCTTCCGCGGCAGGAGCTGACTCCGTCCCCGTATGCCGTGCACGCTGCCACGGGAGCAGGCGGCTCGCTGTGGACGGTCAAGGGCAGCGACATCCACTACACCAACGGCAACGTCGGCATCGGGACGACGGACCCATTTAGGCCTTTACACATTCTTGGAGCGAGTCCAAACGTCCCAGGCGACGGTCAATTGCGGATCGATAGCTCCGAAACAACGGGGGCAGTCAGCACTGGAGTCGGGCTTTGGTTTACCGGACATGACGGAAACAGTCAGTTTACTCTGGGCGCGATTCAGGCGCTCAAGGAGAATAGTACCGTTGGCAATACGGCATCCTTCTTCAGGATAACCACCCGCACAAATG
>JADFIX010000517.1:0-2739 GCA_022566435.1 Planctomycetota bacterium | reverse complement strand
CATGCGCATCGACAGCAACGGCAACGTCGGCATCGGAACGATCGACCCTGACAGCAAGTTACACGTGAAAACGTCCGGGGGGGGAATCCATGTGGAAGCCGGTGGGTCAGATACGGCCGAGGTGTACTTGAGCGAGGGCAACGACTCGGGCATCAAAATGGTTTATTCGGGCCCGGACAACAGCCTGAGTTTTGTCCCCAGACTGACGGGCACCGACAGCCCCGCAGCCCTCACCATCAAGCGAGGTACCGGATACGTCGGCATCGGGACGACGAATCCCGGGCACATGCTAGAAATCGAGGGCGACGACCCGGACATAGGTCTGGATGTTTCCTCCACCAGTAATTCGAACGCACAACTACGCTTCATGGTGGACAACACGGAGAAGGCGGACGTCGCTTATATTAAGGCCCAAGAACGGTTACAGCTGACGAACCGGGCATCGGGGTCTGCCAAGAGACTCGTGCTGGATAGAGACGGCAACGTCGGCATCGGAACCGCTGAACCAACGCCCGCAAAACTGAAAGTGGTGGCCAACTCTGACTTCGCAGCCTTGGAAGTAAGGCAGGGAGGCCATGGTTTTGCGGGTGCGTTCGTAAACACGAATCCGGTCGGAATCGGGCCGGCCTTGTTTGTGGAGCACAAAGGACTCGGTCCTGTAATTCAAGCCGTCAGCAGCGGCAATGTCGTCTTTCAGGTGCTCGCCAGTGGAACGACCAGCGTCGAGGTACTCCAGATTACCGGTCCGGATCTGGCGGAGAAATTTCCGTTCACGGGCGAAGCGAAACCGGGCATGGTCGTCCAGATTGACTCGGATAACCCCGGAGGCCTTCGTGTCGCCACGGGCGCATACAACCGCATGGTGGCCGGCATCGTCAGCAACGCCGGTGGCCTTTCTGCCGGCGCCATCCTAGGCAATCTTCCGGGAAGTGAGGATCAACCTCCGATTGCCCTGAGCGGTCGGGTGTGGACTCTGTGCGATGCCTCCCTCGGCGTTATCAAGCCCGGTGACCTACTCACCACATGCGACACTCCAGGCCACGCAATGAAGGTCACGAACCACACCCGTGCTCAGGGTGCGATTATCGGCAAAGCAATGACCTCGCTCGCCGAAGGTAAGGGTTTGGTGCTGGTGCTGGTGAGCCTGCAATAAAGTAATGCGTCGGACAAGGGAGAAGAACGATGCACATCACAGCAGCATATCTATACCGCGAGAGTCTCGCCGTGCTCTTGCTCGGGTCATTGAGCGCGGTTGGGACTGGGGGTGGAGGGTGCGCGACCTCCCACTTGGAGTCGAGCGCCTCAAGGCATGTTTTTCTTCAACCTGTTACCAAGAGTGACCTACTCGAGGATTGGCACGAGAATACCAAACATGTCGATCTCTATTGGAACGAGGCGTTGTCCCCGGAGGATTATCTGCGGGCCTTGGAACTCACCGTTCAGAACCAAGACGGTGCCCGAGGCTTTGAGGGCGATATTGCGCTTGGTCCGTGGGTGCCATTGGGGCCTGGCGGCAACTACGAAAACGCTTACTACAATGGCCGAATGGCAGGTATTGAAATCCGTCAGGTCGGCAGCCTGAAGTACATCTACACCGGCGCGACAGGCGGAGGGCTTTGGTCTGGCACTACCGCCGCACCGGTTTGGAGTAGCATTGGCGACGGATTGCCAAACCCGTCGGTCCGGGCATTCGCCGTTCACCCGAACGATTTCCAGACCGTTATCGCTTGCACCGGGGATTGGCGACGTTATACGGGAGCCGGGATATACCGAACTACTAATTCGGGAGCGATTTGGCTGAAGTCAAGTGCTCCCATCACTCCTGACGCCTTCTTCCGGGTCCGGTATCTGCCCAGTGACCCCAACATCGTTATCGCAGCGTGTGGCTCTCGGTGGAGTGACGCGCGCGGCGGCATTCTAAGGTCCACGGATGCCGGCGCTACATGGGATTTCGCGCAAATGAATGACGGGCGGGAACTCACGGGACGGGCCACCGACCTTCGCTTTCATCCCACGACGCCGGAGTTGCAGTTTGCCCTGGTCCGGAGCGGGCCGGACGGGACCGGTCTGTATCGATCGTTCGACGGCGGCGCGAGTTGGCATTACCTCGCCGGTATCGGGCTGCCCACGGAAACCTGGTTTGACCGCGCTTCGATGGCGATATGTCGCGATTTTCCCCAGAATATGGCAATCGTAGCGGAGAAGGGCAACGTTCTTGAAGGTGTCTACGTTTCGGGGAACGTCGGCCTCAACTGGACGGATAAAACGGGATCGCTCCGCTCGACAACGCCGTGCGATAAGACCTGTTTCGGAAACAATCAGATCTACCACGCACAGGCGATTGCTTTTCGCCCGAACGACCCGCACGAAATCTACGTGGGTGCCGTCAAACTTGCGCGAACGACCGATGGCGGGACGAACTGGGAGGTCGGTGCTAGTGAGCATGACATCGAAATCGGCCACCCGGATATCACGCAGCTCTATTTCAGTGACGTAACCGGGGACGACGTTCTCTGGATCCTCAATGATGGCGGCCTATATCGTAGCGACTTGATCGCTTCGGAAACGACGAGCTGGAACGGGGACGGAGCGACCGGTCTGCACTGCGCACAGATCGATCATATGGATGCCGAACCGGGACTAACTTCGAGTTTCGCACTTTTCCGTGCGTTTTTTGAACGCCGGGTAAACAAAAACGAGCCATCCAGGCGATTCGGTCTATGAACGATGACAGCCATC
>JADFIX010000516.1 GCA_022566435.1 Planctomycetota bacterium | reverse complement strand
GGCGAAGAAAACCTCATCGAAGAAATCCTCGACCGCCGGGAAGAAAATCCCGTCGAGAAAATTCTCCAAGTCCAAAACCAAAATCCCGTCAAGGAAATTTGCCAAGGGAACTGCCAAGATTGCGTCCCGGCCATTTCCCAAAGCACCCGCAGCGGCAAATAAAAAGCCAGAAGCCCCGGCACTCCCTGATCGACCGACCGACGAAGCAGAACGTCAAGATCGCATCAAGGACCTAAAGGAGAAATTGAAGTCGTTGGGCGAACTGGGGTAAAGCCATCAAGATGGAACTTGGCGACTTCACCAACATCCAGGCGCACAAGCGGCGCCGGGTCGAATGGACGGCACCGGATGAGCCGACGACTTGGCTGGCAGTTCATTATGGCTGATCCGAAAGGCGACAAACAATACGTCAACGTCAGCGCCTCGCAGGCAAGGAAACGACTCAAGGGATTCGGCCAACCGAGTTTTCTTCCGCACTCGGCAGTGAACACGTTCTCGTTACTTTTGAGCGGGAGAAGGTCGAGTAGAGAGGCCGCATGATGCGATGCCGCAATCAAGGAGAAGTAACCAATGCGTCTTGAAGAATGGGAAGTAACCATCCGGACGATTGTTGATGAATGCAATCACGAGCAACAGAGGCCGGATAGAATCTTGACGAAATGGCGTGCGAAGCTGGAACAGGAACCGACCCTCTTGCAGCCGTTCCAAATCGACGAAATCGTGCGAGAGGTCAGACGCAGGCTCAGTAACGACAGCCGATGACACAAAATAGCGGCAATTTCCGTTGGCTCAAAGAGACAGACAACGTGGACTTCTGGTTCGGCATTTCGATCTGCCGCCGAGTTTCGGGATTTGGCGGTGAACCATGCCCGATTCTTGCACCGACGACTTGGTTCTGCTCTGTGCCAAAAAGACAACACATAAGACCCAACGACAAAGGAGCCAGGAAATGATGCTCGCAAGACAAGGCAAAGAAGTCGTCGTGACGGCGAAGAACAGGGCCGGCATCCTGTTCGAACTTTCGAAGCTACTTTCGGAGAAAGGCGTGGGTATCCTCGCTGTGGTTGGGGCGGTCACCATGAATGAGTGCTTGATCCGCCTGGTCACGGACGACAACCTGAGAACCGTGGACGCACTGACCGAGAACGGTTTTGATCCACACGAGGAAGATGTGATTCTCCTCGAAGTAGCACACAAGCCCGGCATGCTGAAGCGGATGACCGAAGTCTTGGCCAAGGAAGACATCGACAACCTTTACCTTTACGGCTCAGCGCTTGATGCGCACGAAAAATGTTTGGTGGTGCTTCACACGACCAACGACGAGCATGCGATCCCCAAATTGAACCAGATGGCCGCTGGCACAGGCACGGCATGATGCGAAACGCCCTTGGATCGATGATCCAGGGGCGTTTCTGCTTACATCAATTCCAACTAATCAAGCCGTTGGCTCAATCGACCAATCGGATGTGTTCGGCGCGAGCCCCCTTGGGACCACTTCCGACCTCGTACTCCACCATCTGGCCTTCTTGGAGTTCCTCAAAGGCTACGCCTTCGACGGAAGAGTGGTGGAAGAACATGTCCTCCCCGTCCCCTTCGATGAACCCAAAGCCTTTGTCGGAAATGACCTTCTTGACCTTGCCTTGTGGCATTGCTGCACTCCTTAGAAACGAACGCACACTTCGGGCTGGCGGAACAGACCTTCAGCCCAAACAACTGTGAAGCAGATAGCCACAAGGCCGAGGTGGGCGCTCAAAGAAAGGCACAACTATGCAGACTGCGGCGGGAGGAGGGAGAATGGCTTAGAAGCATCCAGACCACATCATCTCTCTGCTCGTCACGAGTCGTCGTGACAACGGCATTGTACTGGGGCGCACTTCGTCGGGTCAATGACCTCGGCAACACCGACTTCGTTGACCAGGACGCCAAGGCGATTCAATCAATCCATCACGCCTTCTCCGCCCCTTTCTTTAATCCTAACCCGCCACCCTTCGTAGTCACCGACGAAGGGTGGCACAAATGCTCCATCTATCCTGTTTTTCTCCGATGAAGCCGCAGCCAGAACCATAAGGCGGCAAAGGAAGTCCGCATCACACGGCGGGCATCCGCATTGGTAAATCGGGAGCTTGTGCAGCGAAAGCCATACGTCTTATCCAGGGAGATCCGCCGTACGTATCTGCACGGCCGATTCATCGGCAGGCAGAGCCATCATCGGTCAACGGTGCTGGCGTGCAGCGGAAGTCAGCAGAGGTCGTAGTACTGTTCCGTCGTACTCCACCGACGACAGGAAGGACCAAACCGTGAAGAACAGGGAGGAGCGACCGACGACCTCGGATCGAGGCGCCACGCAGCAAACATTCGACTTCGGCGACGAAGACGAACGGACGCTGCCGGCTTATTTCCTCCGCCCGGAGGCGACCGATCCGGCGTTCGCCGACACGCCGTCCCTGAGCGTCTCATCAGACGCAGATTTGATGGAGCAGATGGTCGATCCGCAGAATCTGGAACGCGCATGGCGTCAGGTCAAACGGAACCGGGGAGCTCCCGGTCCCGACGGCATGACGATCAAAGCGTTCGAAGACTGGTGTCGCGAACACTGGCCTGCGGTGCGACGACAGCTTCTGGATGGCTCGTACCGGCCCGCTCCGGTACGTCGCCGACCAACGCTGCGCGTCGGTGCCCGCATCCCGAAAGACGGTGGCGGTGAGCGGCAGCTCGGTATTCCAAACGTGCTGGACCGACTCATTCAACAAGCCATCGCTCAGGTCCTGACGCCGATCTTCGATCCGGGTTTCTCGGCGACCAACTCTCCGCGTCGGTGCCCGGTTTCGGCTTTCGTCCCGGCTGAAGTGCCCACGGAGCCGCAAAGCAGGTTCAGAAGATCATCCGGCAAGGCTACGCTCATGCCGTCGACGTTGACCTGTCGAAGTTTTTCGACCGCGTTCAACATGACGTCTTAATGAGTCGCGTGAGCCGCAAGGTTCACGACCGGCGCCTGCTGTGTTTGATCGGACGTTACTTGCGGGCGGGCGTGATGGTCGAAGGCGTGTTGCAACCGACCGATGAAGGCTCGCCCCAAGGAGGCCCGCTCTCACCCTTGTTGTCCAATATCTTGCTCGACGACTTGGACAAAGAGTTGGAACGCCGATGCCTGCGGTTCGTGCGTTACGCGGATGACTTCGTCATCTTCGTAGGCAGCGAGCGCGGCGCTAAGCGAGTGTTCGCGTCGGTCCAGCGGTATCTCACGCGGCGACTGAAGCTCGTGGTGAACGAGCAGAAAAGCAGCGTGGGATCAGCCCGAGACTGCGAGTATCTCGGGTTCGCTTTCACAGGCAAACGCGTGACGATCACCGTGGCGCCGAAGAAACTGAAGACCTTCAAACGCCGGATCAAAGAGCTGACGGGTCGCAGCCGGGGGATCTCGATGGACCGGCGTTTGACCGACCTCAATCGCTATGTGCGAGGCTGGATAGGTTACTTCGGTCTGGCTCGGCAGTTCGACGAATTCGTCAACCTCGATGGCTGGATTCGACGCCGTATTCGGATGTGCTACTGGAAACAGTGGCGACGTCCGCGCACCAAGGTTCGTAACCTCGTGCGGCTCGGCGTGAGTCTGGACATGGCGATCAAACACGCGGTGAGTCGCAAAAGCTACTGGCGGCTGTCTCGGACGCCCGCTACGCGCTATGCGATGCCCAACAAGTGGCTGGAGCAACTGGGACTGCTTTCGCTCAAACAACTCTGGTGCGACCTCGCTCCGCTTCGAGGAACCGCCTAGTGCGGACCCGCATGCTAGGTGGTGTGGGGAGGGTGCCCGGAAACGGGCATCCTTACCCGATTTAGGAATCGCTGGGGACCTATTCAAAAATAGGGCGGACCCGCATGCTAGGTGGTGTGGGGAGGACGGTCAGCAATGGCCGTCCTTACCCGATTTCTGTTGACGGCCTTGCGGTAAGCGTTCAGTTTTTGTTGCATCCGAATTCGCGTGTTAGCAATACGTTTTTCCAATAGGATTCGCGCGCAAGTACATAATCGTCGTCTGTTTTCATTGGGCAAAACTCTAGCAATGCAATCCGGAAATGAGCCCGAGCATAGTCAATTCCACGTTCATCGATCAGTTTGGTCAATCCTTCATTGAAGCCGTGCGCGGTATCGGCGTAGCACTCCCAGCGTGACCAAATGCCCATGTCACCATATGCCGATCCAACGTAGCGTTTCGAGTTGCTGGTGTCAGTAATCAAATA
>JADFIX010000515.1 GCA_022566435.1 Planctomycetota bacterium | reverse complement strand
AAAGGAAATCAAGCACGCCGTTCGATAAGAACAGTGTACGAACATGAGTCGCAAGGGGCGGGCGGGTGCGTCCACCCTTTGCCATGCTCGGACATTATTCCGATCGCCGGGGAAACGAACGGGCAGGCGGCAGGGTCTTCAAGGACTGTGAAGGAATGACGGTGGCCGGTACCAAACGAGATTTCTACCAGGTCCTTGGCGTTGCGAAAGACGTCAGACCTGACGACCTGAAAAAGGCGTACAGGCGCCAAGCCCACAAGTGCCATCCTGATCGTAATCCCGACGATCCCGACGCGGAATCGAAGTTTAAAGAAGCATCCGAGGCGTTTGAAGTACTTTCCGACCCGCAGAAAAAAGAGCGGTACGATCGGTTCGGTCACGCCGGGCTGAGCGGTGCCGGCGTCCATGACTTTAACCACATGAAAGTCGACGACATCTTTTCGATGTTCGGCGACGTCTTCGGCGGGATGTTCGGCGGTGGGCGGCGGAGCCGCGGCACCGACTTGCAAACGGAAGTCGAGCTATCACTCACCGAGGTGGCGACCGGTGCGGAACGTACGATCGAGTTCTCGCGTCGCGATTTTTGTGAACCATGCGACGGCAGCGGCTCGGCACGTGGATCGAAGCGACAGACCTGTCAGACATGCGGCGGCTACGGACAGGTCGAGCAATCCGGCGGTTTGGGCGGATTACTCGGAAGGGTGATCACCGCCTGCCCGCACTGCCACGGGCAGGGCTCGATGATCGTGACCCCGTGCCCGAAATGCCGAGGAAGCGGGAGAACCGTCAAGCATCGCGAGGTTTCCGTTCAGATTCCGGCCGGCATTCACGACGGACAGGCCGTCCGCATTCGCGGTGAAGGCGAGCCCGGCGAAGACGGACGGAGCCGCGGTGATCTACACTGCTACGTGCGCATCAAGGCACACCCGTTTCTCCAACGGCACAACAACGACCTTCTATGCCCCATGCCCCTCAGCTTTACGCAAGCATCCCTGGGCGCCAAGGTCGAAGTGCCGACATTGACCGGAAAAGCGGATTTGAAGATTCCGGCGGGCACCCAGCACGGGCAGATGTTCCGTCTGCGGGGTCTTGGCGTGCCGGATATCCGGTCCGGCCGTAGGGGCGATGAGATCGTCCAGGTACTGATCGAGATTCCCAAGCGGCTGGACAAGAAGCAGAAGGACTTGCTACGCGAGTTCGCGAACAGCGAAAATCGAACCGTCCTTCCGGAGTCGCGTGGGTTTTTCGATAAACTGATAGACTATCTCGGAAACTCGGGAGAATCCTAAGCCGTAGGACGTAAGTGATAGCAAACCATCATGAAGAAAGCGCAAACCAATCAGGTGAAACATACGGACGGCGCGGATGAGGCGTGCGTCGAGTCCGCGGACGTCGAATTCGCCGAGCCGCAAGGAGGAGATCCGCCTAGCGCGACGGTGAGGGACGCCGACAAGACGACTGCGGCGCCCGAGCAATCCGTGGAACAAGAGGATACGTTCGAGTCGTTGCGTGAGAAAATCGAGTCTCTCAAAGACACACTGCTTCGTACCAAAGCGGATTTCGTGAACACACAGCGACGCAACGAGAAGTCGCGTCTCGACGCTGTTCAGTTCGCGAACGTCGAGTTGATGCGTTCGCTGCTCGGCGTGCTTGATGACTTCGAGCGATCCCTTTCCGCAACGGGCACTGCCGAGGATGTCAAGACGATTCTCGATGGCGTGGGTTTGATCTATCAGAATCTCAAGAAGGCGCTATGCGACCACGGGTTGGAGTCGATCGAAGCGATTGACAAGCCGTTCGATCCGCACGTACACGAGGCGGTCATGCAGCAGCCTTCCGCCGACTGCGAACCGAACACTGTCGTCACAGAAGTCGCAAAGGGCTACCGTTTGAAAGACAGGGTCATTCGACCGGCGAAGGTTGTGGTCTCGAAGGCCCTGGAATCCCCGCCCGACGCGGCGAAAACCCCGACAGATGACCGAGCGGGCGGGGCCGAGTCGACCGTTGATGAACAAGCGTGAGGAGTGATTCATGCCCACCTATGAATACGAGTGTACCAAATGCGGTAACGTGACGGACGTCTTTCAGCCCATCACCGACAAACCGTTGCGCCGTTTTCGCAAGAGCGACGATCCGAACTGTGACTGCGGTGTGGCCGTCACTCGGTTACTTGGTCGCGGCGCCGGCATCATTTTCAAGGGGTCCGGTTTCTACGAGACCGACTACCGTAGCGATAGCTACAAGAAGGCTGCCAAGGCGGAAAAAGAATCCGCCAAGGGCGACGGCAAAGAGAAGACAACCAAAGGCGGCGACGGTAAGAAGAAAGACTCGACCCCTTCCAAGGAAAAATCGTCCGTCAAGAACAAGGATTGAACGGAACTTTCGGACCATGTAATTCGACCCATGAGCCTAGCCGACCATGCCGACCTTTGAGTGTCCAACTTGTCGTAAAACCATTCGCGTGGACAAGATCCAAGAGGCGCCTTTTCGACCATTTTGTTGCGAGCGGTGCAAGTTGGTCGACCTTGGCCGCTGGTTCGACGGTTCCTATACGGTCAGCGATCCGCTCGACTCGACAAATCCCGATCAGCCCGATCAAGACGAGAGCTAGGCCACTGCTGTAAACATCTTTCGAATCGCCCTGTCGCCTATTGATGGAGTGTCCCCGTATTGTTCCCGATCCAGCCCGGCGGCAGGCGCAAGAGGCGTTGGACGTAGTCCGCGAGGTGTTAGAGAACGAACTCGGGCTCTTTTTGAGCCCCGAGAAGACGAGGATCACGACCTACGGGAAAGGGTATGAGTTCCTGGGGTTTCGTTTGTCGTCCGGTTCTCGACGCATGCGTGACAAGTCCGAGCAGAAATTCAAGGCCAAGATCAGAGAGTTGACCGTTCGGAAATACAATTTGGACTCAAAAGTTGTCGAGAAACTGAACCGGGTGATCCGGGGCACGGCGAACTATTTCGCCACCGACTTCTCGACTTGCCGTTGGAGATTTCAGAAGCTTGACTCATGGATCCGCATGCGTTTGCGGTGCATGAAGGTCAAGCGTAAGACGAACAGCGACAATCAGAAGATTCGCGTGCGTTTCTTTCGCCGCAAGCTGGGTTTGCTGACGTTGGAGGAATTCTGCACCTACCGCGATCGTCATGGTCAAGCACGCCGCGTGACTCCTCGTCATCGGGCAACTTCAGTTGGGGTCGCCCGGTGAGAGACCCTCACGCCGGTCAATATGGGGAACGGACCCCATCACGACAACGGGGAGGGAGTGGCCGGCGAGCCCCGGCCTCTCCCTTACCCTCTGCAACAGCCAAGTTATCGAGTCGCCATCGTCTTTTAGTTTGATGAACGGTCCGTTTGGGATCGATTGTTTGTTGCGCCCCTTCAGGGCTTTTGGTATTGTGCGTCGCAAACCCAGGGCGATGCCCTGGGCTGACATGTGGCTGCCCTTTCAGGGCGAAGCGTGACCGCACGCGTGGCGCCGCGCGAACTTCCTACCGCCACGCTCATCAGTTATAGTCATGTCACCGCCGGCGTCGGCCAAGGTCCTTAGGAACCGAAACAATGTCTGATCTGGATAAAGAGCTGAAAATCGTGCGTGCGGAACTTGATGAGCTGGACGAAAGGCTCGTCGGCTTGATCAACGACCGCGCGCGGCTGGTCCAGCGCATCGGATCGGCCAAGGCTCAGGCGGGTGTTCGGGTGTATGTGCCCGATCGTGAGCGACAGGTGCTCGATCGTATTCGCAAATTGAATACCGGCCCGCTCGACGATCGTGCGGTTCATCTTATCTACCGTGAATTGATGAGCGCCTCACTGGTGCTGGAGAAGTCGCCACGTATCGCGATTCTCGGTCCGGAGGGTAGCTACTCCCATTTGGCGGGTCGGCGAAAGTTCGGTCTTTCGGTGGAGTTTGAGCCGGTCGCCACAATCGCCGCCGTCTTCGACGAAGTGCAACGAGGTCACGCGGAATACGGACTGGTCCCGGTCGAGAATTCCATCGCCGGAGGCATCGGCGAAACGATGGATGCCCTGATCGAGCGGGAGGTGATCGTCTGCGGGGAAATGCACCTGGCCGTCCACCATCACCTGCTTGGCAAGGGATCGATCGATTCGATCCAGCATGTTTATTCCAAGCCGGAGGTGTTTGCGCAGTGCTGGCGATGGCTTTCCGCGACCGGTCTGATCGCCAAGACCGTGCCCGTCGCGAGCAGCAGCGTGGCGGCGGACAAGGCCCGCTCCGAGCCGGGTGGT
>JADFIX010000514.1 GCA_022566435.1 Planctomycetota bacterium | reverse complement strand
GAAGTCATTCGGCGGGTCGCCACGATTACCAGCCACGGGAACTCCGGCATTCCACTGTCCGTCCGTCGCGTTTCCAGACACCGTCCAACCGGTCGTGGATTGGAAATCAAACGCGGCGACTGGAATAATCGCCGTGCCGGCGATCGATGAATAGAGGCTGGTCGGACTGTTAATTGGATCGTTGACATCCACGCCACCGGAAGAATCTGCCATGGCGGTGAAGAAGAACTGGATTTCGTCACCGCACTGCCCGGCGGGCAGCACGGCTTCGTACTGATTGGGCGCAATTTCCGTCATCGGGTCGGTTGTGAAGGGGCCGGTATCACCGATTCGGTAGCTGACGCTGCCGGTGGTTTCGATGGGCGCGACGATGTTGGCTACGACATCGACGCGAACGGTCGTCGCCGCCCCAGGCGAGACGACTTCCGGTAGGCCGCCTGGATATTCGAATTCGATGAGGACCAGGGGCGGGCACGTAAGATTATGTTCTCCGAACCCGGCACAGATTTCGTTCCAGTGAGGTGCGCCGTTTTCCAGATCCGCGTCGTCATCGTCGAGGGTCAGAAAGTCGATCGCGATCTGAGGCGTAATGTTCGATCCCGTGTGCAGCAAAATGGCGTTGACGCTCAAGTTGGAAATGATATCCCGATAGTCGGCCGGCTCGGTGATGACCAGTTCGTTACGCGTTTCCCACACAGCGCCGGAGAGGAGTCCTGCGCAGGCGTGCACCTCGGCGGTGCACGGATATTGAATGCCGTTCACCGCGTTTCGAAGCGTCGAGCCGCAGAACCCCGAAAAGCCGTAACCCAATCCGGGGTCATCGGTAATGATGATGCTCAAGACATCGCCTAAGCCTTCGCCGTATTGTCCCTGGCCACTACCGGCGGCGAAGACCACGTGGTGCCCGTACTCGTGGTAGATGACACTGCCGAACGCGGTGTTGGGGTTTGATCCGCCCGATAGGCAGAAGTTGATCGAAAGGTCACTGGAACTCCACCACGCGTTGCCCGGACAGAATCCGTCCGTGCGATTCACGTAAACCGGCATGTCGGTCGCGTTCAGGGTTGGATAGACCGGATTATAGGTAAGCATGTGGTCGCGGACGATATTGGCACCGACGTAGCCGTTGATTTGCGCACGAACGGCTTCCGTATTTGTACCGTTGTGAACAAAGTTCGCCGGTCCCGGCGGCGTGACCGTCATGGAAAGCTGTTCATTGGCTCCGGTGAAGTGGATGACCCGAAACCATTCGCCACGAATCGTCGAGTCGACCGTCACATCGGTGTCCCCGGCGTTCGGTATGGTAAAGCCGCCGCCTTGGTCCGCGAAAACCGTCGTTGCCCCGATGTTCACGCGGCTATGGGGCATGATCAATCGGACATCGTTTGAGCAAATGTCCGCTTTTGCATCGCCCGTGCCTTTGCCGATTACGCTGCCGGTGACATCCACGTGCTGAATGCGATCTTCGCTATAAAGAATCTCTCCGGTTCTTGCGTCCACGAGGTAGAGCCATGATTCCGAATTGTCGTTTTCGGCTTCGATTCGGTAGGCGAGTCGCGGTTCCGCAAGCTGTTCATCGACGCCGGCCCAAATGACCAGTCCGTGCTCTGTGACGCGATCGAGATGGGGTGCCACACGCTTGACTGAGTCGATTCCTGCCGCTGGATCTGCCTGCGCTGCTCGACCGGCCAGGACGAACGTGCCCAGCGGGCGAAGCGACGAATTCGCCAGCACGACCGGAAAAGGCGACTCGTTACGTACGAGTACACGCAGTTCCGCCCGAAAGACGGGTATGTCATCCATGAATTGCGAGTAATAGAAAAGCGTGAACTTGAACCGGTCCGAGTCGGCTTCGTAGAAGACCGGCTGAGATTGGCGACCGCCGCGGCGAGTGAGTCCGCTCTGCAGTTCGTCCGGCGAGACGCCGAAGACCAACGCGTGGGAGGATCGGAATTGTGCTGCGGCGGCTTCGGGCGTCGCGCCCGTTTCCATCGCCTTGCCGTACACTGACAGGACAAGATTGCCCGCCGTATTGGCTTTCGCGCCGGGAAAACTGCGCTGCAATGTCCTCAAGGCTTCAGCCTGCCGTGCAGTCTCAATGCCGGCCGCGGTCTGAACAATAACTGCCAGCGAAACGATGCTGCCAAACAAAAAGCATGTGCGATCCATTTAATTTCCTCCCGGAAAATGCCCTCGTACCTCAAACAAGCATTCCGAGTGTAGCAGAACGGGCAATCAGATAAAACCCTTTCTGTCTCGAGGGCCTACGATGTGGTTTTCCAACCGAATTTGCTAGCCCTCATTTCTCACCAGATAGATGGAAAAAGGCTGCCCTTTGTGCGATAAATCCGGTTGTCAAAGCCAATTCATCAGCCCCAGGAGGACACAGTGTCACCAACAATCGTTCGGACTTCACGTCCTCCGGCCGGCCACATGGCAGTCCAGGGCAACGCCCTGGGGACCGGAACACGATAAAGTAGCAGCCCTGAAAGGGCGCGTGGCACTCATTCGTCGCCGAATCTGCATGATGAGAGAAGATTTTCGCATTGATGCCGAAGGGGGGCGTATCCGCGGGGAGGTTGGAAGTAGATTTGGCACAAGTGCGTTCCAAACGGGCGGAGCACATCGGCATAGCCTCACACTTCCGAACGATTCTGTTGCATCATCGCCGCTCTCATCGCGCGAATGTGGTGAGGCCCGGTTCGACAGCAGCCGCCGATCAGAGACGCACCACACTTGAACCAGTCAACCGCTGCTTCGCCGAAGTCCGAGGGATCGGAAACCCCCGTCCAAACGCGATTTTCCGCGTCGTAGGTTTCACCCGAGTTGGGATAGACCACGATCCGTTTCGTGGGCGCGCCCCGGCGAACCTGGTCGATCAATGATGCGATGTATCGGGGTGCCGTGCAGTTGACTCCAATGGCCACAATCTGTTCGTCTTCGTCGAATAGGGCAGCACACTCGGCCAAGCGCGTGCCATCGCAGATGTGCTTACCATCTCGGCAAGAGAAGCTGATCCAACCGCGCACATCCGGCGTGTCACGGAGCAAGCTCTTTAACACTTTGGCTTCCGGCAGGCTGGGGATCGTCTCACAGGCGAATAGATCGGCGGGAGATTCGACAAGTATATGCCATCTCCGCTCATGAAAGGCGCGTAGGTCGCCTTCAGAGATGCCGTAATTCCCGCGATACTCGGAACCGTCGGCCAGAAACGCACCGTAGGGACCGATGCCGGCCGCCACGAGGGGTTGGAATCTTGACGTGTCTTTGTTCCCCAGGTCGCTCAAGAAGTCGTCACGAGCCTGGCATGCGAGAGTGACCGACCGGGCAATCGTAGACTCGGCCTCTTTCTTGGAAAGCCCCTGGGCCTCCAGTCCCGGCACGCTCGCCTGATAGCTCGCGGTTATAATGCAATCCGCGCCCGCGTCGAGATAGGCGCGATGAACCTGGTATATCGCATCCGGATTCTCGATCAGCAGACGAGCCGACCACAGCGGGTGATCTAAATCGTGACCACTTTCTTCCAACTCGGTCGCCAGACCACCGTCGAGCATCAAGAATCCTTGCTTTTCGAGGAAATTATCGAGAGGTGCTGCTTGCCGCACTGAAACGCTCCCTATTCGCGAGGATCGGCGCCTTTCTTGTCGGTGTCTACCAGCCGGCGCCCCGTGAGTTTCCGGTGCCATAGAGTCGCCTGTCCAGCGACAGGAATCAAGCCTCTGGATCCTTGATGCCCCATAAGAGGTGGCATGCATGGCGAGTCTGAGTCCCTTGCTGCGCCCTTTTGGAGGTAGGAGAGAAAAGTGAAGCCCAGCACTACACACCTGGGGCATGTAAGAGTCCGTTCGTTGCGTGTCTATTTCTTTGGCGGCTCATTGCTCGGCGGCGTATAGCCCACGTGAGCTGAGCCGTTTGCGGGCCCTGAAGATGAGCGAACCCGCAGTTAGGAAGAGGATGCTCAACAAGACCAGACCCCACTTGGAAGTCGTTGGGATGGGATTCCCGGCAAGTGTCTTGATCTCGTTGAGTGTCAGAACACGGTCATAAAAGCGGACATCATCAAGGCAGCCCTCAAACCAAGCTGTAGAAGCGTAGGAGGCATCAGCGGTCCATCCAATCCTGGTTGTCGATGGATTGGTTTCCGCGTTACTAGTCCGAAGTTCCGAGCATTGGCGAGGCTGATTCTGCATTGAAATTGGGCCTTGCAGGCTTGAGAACGGCGTTTCTGGAGGATCTGCAAAGCGCAAAACGTA